>NZ_JBWKYF010000084.1:0-23791 GCF_059423605.1 Variovorax sp. GW460-12-1-14-LB1 | reverse complement strand
TCCAACACCTGCCCTCAGGCCGTTGGCATGCCTGGCGCAGTCGTGTCGTGCGGGCAGATGTCGGACAACCCTTAACCGAAGCGGACGAACACGAAGGACGGCTTCGCAGCGATTGCCGTCGTCGGGCTCGCAGCCACCAATGTATGCATTGAGGCTGCAACCTGACACCCGGGTTCGTGGACCCCGCGGCCGGTCTCAACGCTAAAGCTCCGTCTGAAGCCACTCCGCGCCTTGGACGAGCCCTTGCCAGGACTGCTCGCGGTCTTGCGGGGCATCCCCCTTAGCGATGAGGAAACAGAGACAAGACCAACCCTTACGGTGTGGAGGTCATGTGGCGCGATGCCCAAATTCGAACACCAATCGAATTGGTAGGAACGATGGTGTAAAAAATAAAAAAGCGCCCCGAAAGGCGCTTGTTTATTGACTTACTGGAGGAGAGGGAGGGATTCGAACCCTCGGTACTATCGCTAGTACGCCTGATTTCGAGTCAGGTACATTCGACCACTCTGCCACCTCTCCGGTGCTGTCGAGCCTCAGATTATAGCCAGAAAAATCTGACTTTTGACGCCCTGCGCTTCAACCGCGCAAAACTTCGAGGCCGCCGAGGTACGGACGCAACGCCGCCGGCACGTTGATCGAGCCGTCTTCGTTCTGGTGGTTCTCCAGCACGGCGACCAGCGCGCGGCCCACGGCCAGGCCGGAGCCGTTGAGGGTGTGCACCAGCTCGTTCTTGCCCTGGGCGTTCTTGAAACGGGCCTGCAGGCGGCGCGCCTGGAAGGCTTCGCAGTTCGACACCGAGCTGATCTCGCGGTACGTGTTCTGCGCGGGCAGCCACACCTCGAGGTCGTAGGTCTTGGTGGAACCGAAACCCATGTCGCCAGTGCACAGCAGCACCACGCGGTACGGCAGCTCCAGCGCCTGCAACACGGCTTCGGCGTGACCGGTCATCTGCTCCAGCGCGTCGTAGCTCTTCTCGGGGTGCACGATCTGCACCATCTCGACCTTGTCGAACTGGTGCTGGCGGATCATGCCGCGCGTGTCGCGCCCGGCGCTGCCGGCTTCGGAACGGAAGCACGGCGTGTGGGCCGTGAGCTTGATGGGCAGCTGCGCCTCGGGCACGACCTCGTCGCGCACGAAGTTGGTCAGCGGCACTTCGCTGGTCGGGATGAGGTACAGCGCCGAATGGTCGGGCGCGGGCTCGCCGTCCTGGCCGCCCTTCTTCGCGGCGAACAGGTCGCCTTCGAACTTGGGCAGCTGGCCGGTGCCGCTGAGCGTGGCGGCGTTGACCACGTAGGGCACGTAGCACTCGGTGTAGCCGTGCTGTTCGGTCTGCAGGTCGACCATGAACTGGGCCAGCGCGCGGTGCAGGCGGGCGATCGGGCCCTTCATGACGGTGAAGCGCGAACCCGAGAGCTTGGCGCCCATCTCGAAATCGAGCCCCAGCGGGGCGCCGAGGTCGACGTGGTCCTTGGGCGCGAAGGCCAGCGGCGTGGCGTTGGCGCCGGCGCCGCCCTGGGGCGCCCAGCGGCGCATCTCGACGTTGCCGGCTTCGTCTTCACCGAGCGGCACGCTGGCGTGCGGCAGGTTGGGCACGGCCAGCAGCAGCGCGTGCAGCTCGGGCTGGATCTCTTCGAGGCGCTTGGATTGCGACTCCTGCTCGGCCTTGAGCGCGTTGACCTCGGCCATGAGCGCGTCGACCGACTCGCCCTTGGCCTTGAGCGGGCCGATCTGCTTGTTCAGCGTGTTGCGGCGCGCCTGGATTTCCTCGGTGCGGGTCTGCAGCGTCTTGCGCTCGGCCTCGAGCGCGGTGAACGCCGAGACGTCGAGGTAGGGCTGGTTCTTCTTGCGTTTTTCGAGGCCGGCCACAGCGGAGGCCAGGTCTTTGCGGAGCAGGGTGATGTCGAGCATGGGGAGATTTTAGGTGGGCGCCCAGCCCGCGCCCGCCCTCCCCGCTCGCACGCCTGCGGCGACTCAGGCGACCGTGGCCGGATCGACGTTCGCCCCGCAGATGATCAGGCACACCTTCTCTCCCTCGCGCGGCACGTAGGCGCCGGTCTGCAGCGCCGCCAGCGGCAGCGCGGCGGCCGGTTCCACGGCGAGCTTCAACTCCTTCCAGAGCCACTGCTGGGCGGCGCGGATGGCGTCGTCGGACAGCAGCAGCGCGTCGCGCACCTGCTGCTGCGTGATCTCCCAGGCGATGGCGCCGATGCGGCGCGCGCCGAGCGAATCGGCCGCGATGCCGCCGACGTCCACGTCGACCGGCTCGCCGGCCTCGCGGGCGCGGAACAGCGTCGGGGCCTTTTCGGGCTCGAGCGCCACCACGCGGGCGCGCTGCTCGAACCAGCCGGCCAGGCCGCCGATCAGGCCGCCGCCGCCCACGCTCACCAGCACGGCGTCGGGCAGGCCGCCCTGTGCCTCGATCTCGCGGCCGAGCGTGCCGGCGCCGGCCACCACTTCGGGCTGGTCGTAGGCATGGGTGAGCAAGGCACCCGTTTCCTTCTGGCGTGCCAGGCAGGCGGCCAGCGCGTCGGGGTACAGCTCGCCGACCACGACCACTTCGGCGCCCAGCGCCCGCAGGCGTGCGCGCTTGGCTTCGGGCGACACGCCCGGCAGGAACACCTGGCAGGGCACGCCCAGCGCCTTGGCGGCGGCCGCCGTGGCAATGCCGGCGTTGCCGCCCGAGGCCACGATCACGCCCGCGGCGGGGATGTCGTTGGCCAGCAGGCGGTTCATCATGCCGCGGGCCTTGAAGCTGCCGCTGACCTGCATGTGCTCCAGCTTGAGCCAGACTTCGGCGCCGGGCGCGGCCACGCCCAGGGCGGCGGCCGGCAGCTTCCACAGTGGCGTTTCACGCAGGAAATGGCCGGCGCGTTCGCCCAGCCTGCGGGAGGCGCTCTCGATGTCGGAGCGCCAATCGGTGTTTGTCATGATGTTCAGGAGATGTGCCCAGGGGGCGGGATGTCGTCGAGCTTGAGGCCCTTGGGAAGCGGGAACTTGATGGTTTCCTCGATGCCGTCCATCTTGCGCACCGACACGGCGCCGAAGGCGCGCACGCGCTCGATCACCTCGTGCACCAGCACCTCGGGCGCCGAGGCGCCGGCGGTGAGGCCGATGCGCGACTTGCCCTCGAACCATTCGGGCTTGAGCTCGTCGGCCGAATCGACCATGTAGCTCTCGGTGCCCAGGCGCTGCGCCAGCTCGCGCAGGCGGTTGCTGTTGGAGCTGGTGGGGCTGCCGACCACGATCACGAGGTCGACCTGCGGGCTCATGATCTTCACCGCGTCCTGGCGGTTCTGGGTGGCGTAGCAGATGTCCTGCTGCTTGGGCTCGCGCACGTTCGGAAAGCGCGCACGCACGGCGGCGGCGATCTCGGCCGCGTCGTCCACGCTGAGCGTGGTCTGCGTGACGACGGCGAGCTTCTCGGTCTGCAGGGGCGACGCATTGGCCACGTCGGCCACGTCTTCCACGAGGTGGATGCCGCTCGACAGCTGCCCCATCGTGCCTTCGACCTCGGGGTGGCCCTTGTGGCCGATCATGATGAATTCGTAGCCCTCTTTCGCGAGCTTGGCCACCTCGACGTGCACCTTGGTCACGAGCGGGCAGGTGGCGTCGAAGATCGAGAAGCCGCGGTCGCGCGCCTCCTGCTCCACGGCCTTGCTCACGCCGTGCGCGCTGAACACCAGCGTGGAGCCGGGCGGCACGTCGGAGAGCTCTTCGATGAAGATCGCGCCCTTGGCCTTGAGCTCGTTCACCACGTAGGTGTTGTGCACGATCTCGTGGCGCACGTAGATCGGTGCGCCGAACTTGGCGAGGGCGCGCTCGACGATCTCGATGGCGCGGTCCACGCCGGCGCAGAAGCCGCGCGGCTCGGCCAACAGGACTTCTTCGATGTTCGGGTTCATAGCACGCCGATCAGCTTCACTTCGAAGGTGACGGGCTGGCCTGCCAAGGGGTGGTTGAAATCGAAGCGCACGCCGGTCTCGTTCGACTCGACGACCGCGCCCGCGTAGCTGCCCGAGCCGTCGGGCGTGGGGAACTGCACCACGTCGCCGACGGCGTACTGCTCGTCGGGGTCGCCCATCTGGGCCAGCAGCTTGCGCGCCACCCATTGCTGCATGTCCGGGTTGCGTTCGCCGAAGGCCTCGCCGGCGGGCAGCTCGAAGGTGGCGTGCGCGCCCTCTTCCATGCCCATCAGGCGCTGCTCCATGGCCGGCGAGAGCTCGCCGGTGCCCAGCGACAGCGTGGCGGGCTTGTCGGCGAAGGTGTTGATGATGTCGCCCGCCGGACCGGCCAGCCGGTAGTGCAGGGTCAGGAAGGAGCCGGAAGTCACAACTTGGGACATGGGTGCAGCGAAGGTGGGCAAAGACGAGGGAGGTGTCCCGATAAACTGGCCCTCATTTTAAGGATCGGGGCAACACCTCGCCCCGGCCCAGGTTTCAGCAGGGTTTCATGGCATTCAAGGATCTCCCTCTCGACGCCCGGCCGCGCGAAAAGCTCATCGCGCGGGGCGCCGCCGCGCTGGCCGACGCCGAGCTGCTGGCGCTGCTGCTGCGCACCGGCGTGGCCGGCAAGAACGTGCTCCAGCTGGCCCAGCAGCTGCTCGAACGTTTCGGCGGGCTGTCGGGGCTGCTGCACACCGCGCCCGATGACCTCAAGGCGGTCAAGGGCATGGGCGGCAGCGCCAAGCGCTCCGAACTCACGGCCGTGCTCGAACTGGCGCGCCGCGCCATGGGCGAGCGCCTGAAGGAGCGCACGGTGTTCGACTCACCCGAGGCGGTCAAGCAGTACCTGCAGATGCACATCGGCTCGCGCCCGCACGAGGTGTTCGCGGTGCTGTTCCTCGACGTGCAGCACCGCCTGCTCACGCTCGAGGAGCTGTTTCGCGGCACGCTCACGCAGACCAGCGTCTACCCGCGCGAGGTCGTCACCCGCGCCCTGCACCACCAGGCCGCGGCCGTGGTGCTGGCCCACAACCACCCCAGCGGCAGCATCGAGCCCTCGCGCGCCGACGAATCGCTCACGCAGACCCTGCGCGCCGCGCTGGCGCTGGTCGACGTGCGCGTGCTCGACCACGTCATCGTGAGCCCGGGCCAGAGCTTCTCGATGGCGGAACGGGGGCTGCTCTGATGGCGTCGTCTTCTTCGCGTCCCCCGGCCCTGAAGAACCTGGCCGACCTCAAGCAGGTGCAGCGCGTGCTCGCCGAAACCCGCGAGCGCGAGGCCGCCGAGGCTGCCGCGCGCGCCGCGGCCGAGCGCAAGCGTGCCGCCGAGAAAGACCTGTTCACGCGCGCCATTGGCGCCACCGAACCGCTGCGCCGCAAGGCCGCGGTGGCGCTCGCACCCGAGCCGCCCGCGCCCATTCCGTTCCAGCACCAGCTCGACGAGCAGCGCGTGCTGCGCGAGTCGCTGTCCGACGAGTTCGACGTGACCACGCTGCTCGACGTCGACGACGCCATGAGCTTTCGCCGCCCCGGCATCGGCACCGATATCACGGCGCGGCTGCGCAAGGGCGACTGGTCGATCCAGGGGCAGGTCGACCTGCACGGCCTGCGCAGCGACGAGGCGCGCGAGGCGCTCGGCGGCTTCATCCGCAACGCCCACAAGCAGGGGCTGCGCTGCGTGCGCGTGGTGCACGGCAAGGGCCTGGGCTCGCCCGGCAAGCAGCCGGTGCTCAAGACCAAGACGCAGCGCTGGCTGATCCAGAAGAACGAGGTGATCGCCTTCGTGCAGGCCAAGCCGGCCGAAGGCGGGGCCGGGGCGCTGGTGGTGCTGCTGGCGCCCGTGCGGCGCTGACACGGCGCCGCACGGGCCCTGCCCTTACTTGCTCAGATCGACCTTGTAGACCGAGCGGCCCTTGCCGCTTTCATCGTCCGCCTTCAGCAGCGAGATGTTCGTCAACCCCGCGTCCGTGGCCGCGCTCAATTGCCCCGGGCCCGACGTGATCGTCACGTTGCCCGCCGTCGTCACCTTGGTGAAGCGCCAGCTGCGCGCCGCGCCGTCGGCCGCGCGCGTGATGGTCTTCTTCGCCTTGATGTACGCAATCAGCACGTCGCGGTTCGCATCGGGCGAGGCGTAGATCGTCGCGCGCCCGTCCAGCGCCGGGATGAAGCTCGCACCGCTGGTCGCGCGGTAGTTGTTCGTGGCAATGACGAACTCCTTCGCCGGGTCGATGGGCGCGCCCAGGTACATGAGGTTCTTGATGCGGCTGCCCACGGCCTGCGTCACGTCGATCTCGTACTGCATGTCGGGCGTGGTGAACATGTCGAAGTTGTAGCCCGGGAAGGTGCTGATCAGCGGCTGGTCGGTCGTGAGCGCCGGGTCGATCCTGTTGAAGCGCTTGGCCGCGGCCTCGAGCCAGCCCTTGATCTCGGCGCCCGTCACCTTCACCGCGTACACCGTGTTCGGGTACAGGTACAGGTCGGCCGCGCTGAAGATCGCGAGGTTGCCCACGGCCACGTCGGTGTAGTCGCGCCCGCCTTCGAAGCCCGACTTGAAGGGCGCGCTCACCGACAGCACCGGCAGGCCCGCGTACTGCGGCAGGCTGGCCTGGATGTAGGTCTTCACGTAGTCGGCCTGGGCCTGGTTCACGATCTGGATCGCGCCCGGGTCGCCCACGTCGGCGAAGAAGGTGTTCATGCGGAAGTCGGTGCTGCCGATGGGCGTCTTCACGTAGTCGATCGCGGCCTGGTGCTGGGTGTCGACCAGCGGCGCCACGCTCGGGTCGGCGTCGACGTACACGGCCTTGCCCGCGCCGTCCTTGCCGGTCTGCGTGGAGCGTGCCTCGACCAGCGTCTTGCTCTTGTCCACGCCCCAGGCCTTGCCGTCCCACACGAGCTCGAGCTTCACGAGGCCCAGCGCCTTGCCCCACGAACTGGGCATCACGGCCGGCACGCCGTTGACAGTGCCGGCGGCGTTGTCCACGCCGGGCTGCGTGTAGCCGGGCTTGGCGCCGCGGTCGGGGAACAGGCCGTGCTGGTGGCCCATCATCAGCACGTCGATGCCGGGCACCTTCGACAGGTACAGGCCCGGGCTTTCCATGGTCGGCGAGTACGGCGAGGCGTCGAGGCCGCCGTGCTGCAGCGCGACCACGATGTCGGCGCCCTTCTCGCGCAGCTCAGGCACGTAGCGCTTGGCCGCCTCGACCGCGCCTTCGGTGCGCAGCTTGCCTTCGAGAAAGCGCTTGTCCCAGTTCATGATGCCGGGCGTGGTGAAGCCGATCACGCCGACCTTCACCGGCACCGTCAGGCTCTTGCCGTCCGGCGCAGTGGCGGTGAACTGCTTGGTGACGATGGTGTAGGGCGCCACGAGCGGCTTGCCGCTCTTGAGGCTGTGCACGTTGGCCACCACCATCGGGAAGCTGGGGCCCGCGCACTTCTTGCTGCCGTCCACGCCCTCGACATCGAGGCCGCCGCCGAGCACCTGGTTGAGAAAGTCCAGGCCGTAGTTGAACTCGTGGTTGCCCAGCGTGCCGGCGTCGTAGCCGGTGGCGTTCATCACCTTGTACATCGACAGCGGCTGCGTGCACGGGATGCGGCTGACCAGCGCTTCGTAGTCGGCCAGCGCGGTGCCCTGGATGGTGTCGCCGTTGTCGAACAGCATCGTGTTCGCGAACTCCTTGCGCGCGGCGTTGATGAGCGTGGCGGTGCGCTCGTAGCCGTACGACTTGTCTTCGGCGAGCTTGAAGTAGTCGTAGCTGCGCACGTTGAAGTGCAGGTCGGTCGTTTCGAGCAGCGCGACCGTGGTGCGCGTGCCTGCGGCCACGGGCGCCGGGGCAGGTGCGGGCGCAGGGGGCGGAACGATCGGGGGGAACGTGGTGCCGCCTCCGTTGCCACCGCCACAGGCGGTGAGCACGGCGGCCAGGACGGCGGCACAGGTGGACATGGGGGCGAGGCGCGCCAGCGACGCGGCCACTGCGTTGTTCATCGAGAGGTCTCCCTGCGGATATGAGGAAGGCCAGTCTCCGAAAGCCGGGTGACAGACCGGTGAATCCGGGCCTGTCGTGCAGCGCCGTTGCGACAGCAGTTACGCCAGATGATTCTTTAGTGGTACCGCCGCATCCGCCACCGCCTCGGGCGCCGGGCTGCGACCCGCTTCGAGCAGCTTGCGGCTCATCATGTGATCGACCGGCGCGTTCACCGATTCGACGCACACGAGCTGGCCGTCGACGTAGTGGAACAGCGAGAACGCCTCGGGCTTCGGCCCCGCGCGGCGCACGCTCACCAGGCCCGGCGTGCCTTCGGCCGGCATGAGGCCCGCCATCTGCAGGCGCAGACCGCCCTGGTCGGACCAGAACCACGCGACCGCGTCGTGATCGCGCGCGGCGCCGGTCAGCGTGGCCACCGCCGTGCGCGCCTGGTCGTTCGCGTTCTGCACCGATTCGAGCCGCAGCGCACGGCCCGCGCGGCGGTCGGGGAAGCGCGTGCAATCGCCCACCGCGAGCACGTCGGCCGCGCTGGTCTGCATGTGGCCGTCGACCACGATGCCGTCGGCGCACTCGAGGCCCGCGGCCTGCGCGAGCGCGGTCTCGGGCACGGCACCGATGCCCAGCAGCAGCAGGTCGATCGGCTGCTTCACGCCGTTGACCTCGACCGACACGAGCCGGTCGCCCACGACCTCGAAGGCGCCGGTCTGTGCGCCCAGCACGATGTCGATGCCGGCCGCGCGGTGCGTGGCCAGCACGTGCGCCGACAGCTCGGGCGACACGGCGCGGCCCAAAAGGCGCGGCGCGCATTCGATCACCTGCACGCGCTTGCCCAGTGCCTGTGCGGTGGCCGCCACTTCGAGGCCGATGAAGCCGCCGCCCAGCACCGTGACCTGCTGCGCATCCGCCAGCCGCGTGCGCAGGCGATGCGCCTCGTCGGCAGCGCGCAGGCTCGCGACGTTCTCCAGGCCGGCCTGCAGGCCAGGCATCTGGCGTGCGCGCGTGCCGGTGGCCAGCACCAGGCGCTCCCACGGCAGCACCGCGCCCGAGCGCAGCGTGACGGTGTGCGCCTCGCGGTCGATGGCCACGGCCGCGTCGCCCAGGTGCAGCGTGATGCCCGCTTCGCGGTACCAGTCGGCGGCCTTGTGCGGCTGCGTGGTTTCTTCGGCGCTCTTGAGGAAGGCCTTCGACAGCGGCGGGCGGTGATACGGCTCGCAGGCCTCTTCGCAGACCAGGTGCACGCGCGCGCCCTGCCCGGCTTCCGCCAGGCCCGCGCAGAGCTGGGCCGCGGCGTGGCCGCCGCCGATGATGACGATGGAATTCATGGAGAACAGTCTTTCGGGAATCGTTGTCGGGTCACTCGCCGCGATTGCGCATCCAGTCGGCGGTTTTGAAGAAAGAGTCGCGCAGGCGTGCGCGCAAGTCTTCTGGCACGCCGGTCTCGCCCATCGCCTGGTCCATGCAGGCCAGCCACTGGTCGCGCTCCTTGATGCCGATGCTGTGGCCGCCGATGGCCTGCGGCAGGTGCCGCGCGCGCAGCATGGGGTGGCCGAAGCGGTCGGTGTAGTGGGCGGGGCCGCCGAGCCAGCCGCACAGGAACCAGAACAGGCGCTGGCGCGCGTTGTCCAGGTCGGTGCCGTGCACGGCGCGCAGTTGCGCGTAGGCCGGCTCGAGGTCCATCAGGTCGTAGAAGCGCTCGACCAGCGCCTCCACCTTCGGCTCGCCGCCGATCCACTCGAAGGGCGTGCCGGCGGGCGGTTTGTCTTGAATCTGCATGAAAGCGAGTATCCCTTCGGGGGCACTCTAGAGTTGGATCAGATCGGGAATGCCCACATCGGTGCTCACGTCGGCCGTGTAGTCCACGCCCTCGACGGCGAAGCCGAACAGGCGCAGGAACTCGGTCTTGTAGCCCGCGAAATCGGTCAGCTCATTGAGGTTGGCGTCGGTGACCTGCGGCCAGAGCTCCTGCACGCGCGCCTGCACCTGCGGCGCCAGCTCCTTGTAGTCGGCGCGCAGGCGGCCTTCGTCGTCCAGGTGCGGCGTGGCGCCGTACAGGCTGTCGGCGTACAGGCCGTGCACCTGCTCGATGCAGCCTTCATGCGTGCCTTCGGCCTTCATCACCTTGAACAGCAGCGACAGGTACAGCGGCATCATCGGAATGGCCGAGCTGGCCTGCGTGACCACCGCCTTCAGCACCGACACGCGCGCGTCGCCGCCCTTGGCGGCCAGCTGCGCGCGGATGTCCAGCACCTTCTCGTCCAGATCCTTCTTGGCGGCGCCGATGGAACCGTTCCAGTAGATGTCGTGGGTGATCTGCTCGCCCAGGTAGGTGAAGGCCGTGGTCTTGGCGCCGTCGGCCAGCACGCCGGCCTGCTGCAGCGCGTCGATCCACATCTGCCAGTCTTCGCCGCCCATGACGGCCACGGTGTTGTCGATCTCTTCCTGCGTGGCGGGCTCGAGCACCGATTCCTTCACGGTCCCGCTGTCGGTGTCCAGGCCGCGCAGCGTCACGGCCTTGCCGATGGGCTTGAGCACGGAGTTGAAGACCTGGCCGGTCTTGGGGTGCGTGCGGCGCGGCGCGGCCAGGCTGTAGACCACGAGGTCGACCTGGCCGAGGTCGGCGCGGATGGTCTCGATGGCCTGCTGCTTCACCGCGTCGGAAAAGCCGTCGCCGTTGATCGTCTTGGCGTAGCGCCCCTCGGCCGTGGCGGCGCGGTGGAAGGCGGCGGTGTTGTACCAGCCGGGCGAGCCGGGCTTGGTCGCGCTGCCCGCGCGTTCGAAGCACACGCCCAGCGTGTCGGCGCCGCTGCCGAAGGCCGCGGTGATGCGCGCGGCCAGGCCGTAGCCGGTGGACGCGCCGATCACCAGCACGCGCTTGGGGCCGCCCGCGATGGGGGGCCTGGTTTTGACGTACTCGATCTGTTGCCGGACATTGGCTTCGCAGCCCACGGGGTGGGTGGTGACGCAGATGAAGCCGCGCACGCGGGGTTGGATGATCATGAAAAGCTCGCTCGGTAAGACATTCGGGGGACGGCGGCGGGGCACGTCGCGGCGTCGCGAATTTAACCCAGCCGGCAACAGGCCGATTCATCAGCCCCATATGCATATGTCGATTGACGATTTAATAATCTTGGGTTTTATTGATATGGTTCCGGCCTGAATTTCACTCTGGAGAGAGGACGATCCCCACCATGCGCCACACCCTGCTTGCCGCGGCCCTTGCCGCTTCCGCCCTCCTGACCGGCGTTGCCGCCCATGCGGACCAGCTCGCCGACATCAAGAAGAAGGGCGAACTCGTGGTCGGCGTGCTCGGCACCGACGAGCCCGCCACCTTCATCGATCCGAAGACGCGCCAGATCGTCGGCTACGAGGTCGACCTGGTGAACGCCATCGCCAAGAAGATCGGCGTGAAGCCGGTGCTCAAGCAGATCGCCGTGGCCGCGCGCATTCCCGAGCTGCAGCAGGGCCACGTGGACCTGGTGGCCGCCGGCCTCACGCACAACAAGGAGCGCGAGGCGCAGATCGACTTCTCGCTCACCACCTTCGTCACCGGCCAGAAGGCCATCGTGAAGAAGACCAGCGGCATCACCGAGGTGCCGCAGCTCGGCGGCAAGAAGGTGCTGACCATCCGCGGCGGCACGCAGGAGCCCAACATCCGCAAGGCCGTGCCCACCGCCGAGGTCGTGACCTTCGACACCAGCCAGCAGGCCTTCCAGGCGCTGCAGCAGGGCAAGGGCGTGGGCTACGTGGACGACGAGGCCGCGCTGCTGCGCAGCTACGCCAAGCTGGGCCCGCAGAAGGCGCAGTACGTGGTGCTCAAGCAGAACCTGAGCACCGAGTCTCTGGCCATCGGCATCAAGAAGGGCGAGAGCGGCCTGAAGACCGTGGTGGACGACACGCTGCGCGAGCTCGAGAAGTCGGGCGAAGCGCAGAAGATCTTCCTCAAGTGGTACGGCCCGAACACGGCCTCCGGCTTCCAGACGCGCGACTTCAAGCTCGAGACCGACAAGATCGACTGAGCCCGCGCGCTCGGCACACCAGGGGCGGGCCGCCATGCGACCCGCCCTTCGCTTTTGAGCGGCACGGCGCGCATGCGTACCATGTGCGCCCCGGCGCCTTTCGCCGTGCCTCCCGTTTCCCATGCCCCTGTTCGACTATTCGCTGCTGCTGACCGGCCAGTACCACGACATGCTGGTCGCGGGCCTGTGGCTGTCGCTGCAGCTGCTCGCGGTCTCGCTCGTCTTCGCGCTGCCGCTGGCGCTGGTGGTGGCGCTGCTGCGGCTCTCGCCGCTCGCACCGCTGCGCTGGCTCGGCTTTGCGTACGTGGAATCGATCCGCAACATCCCGCTGCTGGCCCACATGCTGTTCTGGTATTTCGGCGCGCCCGAGCTGCTGCCCGAAGGCCTCAAGACCTGGCTCTACGCAGGCCACATCGAGGCCTACAGCGCGATCGTGGCGCTGTCGCTGTACACGGCGGCCTTCATGGCGGAGGACATCCGCAGCGGCATCCGTTCGATCCCGGCCGTGCAGTTCGAGGCCGGCCGGGCGCTGGGCTTCAGCTTCCTGGCCACCATGCGTCGCGTGGTGCTGCCGCAAGCATTGCGCGTGACCGTGCCGCCGCTCATCTCGCAGACGCTGAGCCTGTGGAAGAACACCTCGATCGCCACGGTGATCGGCGTGGCCGAGCTGATGTACCAGGCCGGGCAGGTCGAGAGCGCGACCTTCCGCAGCTTCGAGTCGTTCGCGTTCGCGAGTGCGGCGTACCTGACGGTATCGCTGGCCATCACCGGTCTGGCGACCTGGTACCACCACCGCTTCCCGGTGCGGACCATCTGAGGCGTTGATGAAATGCTAGAGATCATCCACGACTACTGGGTCTATTTCCTCATCGGCCAGTACCCGAACGGCCCGCTCGGCGGCCTGGTGCTCACGCTGCTGCTGGCCTCGTGCGGGCTGGTGCTGGCGCTGCCGCTGGGCATCGTGCTCGGCCTGGCGCGCGTGAGCCCGTGGCGCTGCGTGCGCTGGCCCGTCACGGCGCTGGTGTTCGTGGTGCGCGGCCTGCCGCTGCTGATGGTGATCTTCTGGGCCTACTTCTTCCTGCCCAGCGTCACGGGCGTGAAGACCGACCAGTTCACCACCATGCTGATCGCGCTCGTGATCTTCGATGCCGCCTACCTCGCCGAGATCGTGCGCGCCGGCATCCAGGGGCTGCCGCGCGGGCAGATGGAAACCGCGCGCGCGCTCGGCCTGAGCTACTTCGGCGCGATGCGCCTCGTGGTGCTGCCGCAGGCGCTGCGCAGCATGCTGCCCTCGCTGGTGAACCAGTTCGTTTCGACCATCAAGGAGACCTCGCTGGGCTACATCATCGGACTGGCCGAGGTGTCGTTCATCGCCACGCAGATCAACACGCAGGTGTTCACCAAGCCGGCGCAGATCTACCTGATCCTGGGCCTGACCTACTTCATCCTGTGCTTCGGCCTCTCGCGCTTCGCCTACTGGCTGGAGCGCCGGCTCGCGCGCCGCGGCCTTCCCGCCGCGACCCTCAAGGTGCCCGCATGATCGAACTCGAAAAAGTCAACAAGTGGTACGGCAGCTACCACGCGCTGGTCGACGTGACCGAAACCATCCACAAGGGCGAGGTGGTCGTGGTGTGCGGGCCCTCGGGCTCGGGCAAGTCGACGCTGATCCGCACCTTCAACCGGCTGGAGCCGATCCAGTCGGGCCGCATCACGCTCGACGGGCAGGACATCCACGCGCCCGGCCTGGACGTGAACGCGTTCCGCTCGCGCATCGGCTTCGTGTTCCAGCAGTTCAACCTGTTCCCGCACCTGAGCGTGCTGCAGAACTGCACCATGGCGCCGATGCAGCTGCACGGCCTGTCGCGCAAGGAAGCCGACGCGCGCGCGATGGCGCTGCTGGAGCGCGTGGGCCTCGCGAACAAGGCCAACGCGTGGCCCGGCGAGCTGTCGGGCGGCCAGCAGCAGCGCGTGGCCATTGCGCGCGCGCTCGCCATGAAGCCGCCGCTGATGCTGTTCGACGAGCCCACCAGCGCGCTCGACCCCGAGATGGTCGGCGAGGTGCTGCTGGTGATGCGCGACCTCACGCGCGACGGCATGACCATGGTGTGCGTGACGCACGAGATGGGCTTCGCGCGCGAGGTGGCCGACCGCGTGCTCTTCATGGACCAGGGCCAGGTGCTCGAACGCGCCACGCCCGACGATTTCTTCAACCGCCCGCAGCACCCGCGTGCGCAGCAGTTCCTGTCCGACATCCGTTCGCCTTTTTCGAGAGACGCATGACCGACTCCTCCCTCCCCCTCATCGACGTCGCGCCGCTCGTGGCCGGCACGCCCGAACGCGAACGCGTGGCGGCGCAGATCGGCGACGCCTGCCGCGCGCACGGCTTCTTCTACGTCACGGGCCACGGTGTCGACGCTGCACTGATCCAGCGGCTCGAAGACCTGAGCCACCGCTTCTTCGACCTGCCCGAGGAAACCAAGATGCAATGGCGCATGGCCCTGGGCGGCCGGGCCTGGCGCGGCTTCTTTCCGCGCGGCGGCGAGCTGACCTCGGGCCGGCCCGACTGGAAGGAAGGCCTGTACCTGGGCACCGAGCTGCCCGCCGACCACCCGCTGGTGCTGGCGAAGACGCCGGTGCACGGGCCGAACCTCTTTCCCGACGTGCCGGATTTTCGCGAGACCATCCTCGCGTACATGGACGCCATCACGCAGCTGGGCCATCGGCTCATGGAAGGCATCGCACTGAGCCTCGGCCTGCCCGCTTCCTATTTCGCCGAACGCTACACGGCCGACCCGCTGATCCTGTTCCGCCTCTTCAACTACCCGACGCAGGCCGTGCCCGAGGGGCTGGACGTGCAATGGGGCGTGGGCGAGCACACCGACTACGGCCTGCTCACGATCCTGCACCAGGACACCGTGGGCGGCCTCGCGGTGCACACGCCGGGCGGCTGGATCGATGCACCGCCGGTGCCCGGCGCCTTCGTCTGCAACATCGGCGACATGCTCGACCGCATGACCGGCGGGCTCTACAAGTCGACCCCGCACCGCGTGAAGCGCAACACCTCGGGCCGCGACCGGTTGTCGTTCCCGCTGTTCTTCGACCCGAACTTCGAGGCCCGCGTGCAGCGCATCGAAGGCCTGGCCGGCGCCGACGCACTGGACGACAGTGCCGAGCGCTGGGACCGCGCCAACGTGCATGCCTTCAGCGGCCGCTACGGCGACTACCTGCTGGCCAAGGTGTCGAAGGTGTTCCCGCAGTTGCGCGACGAGGTGCTCTGAACTGAACGCGCGCCCTGACCTCGTCAGGGAAACCAGCGCGGCACGTGCGGCATCGCGTCGTGCAGCGAATCGAGCACATGAAAGGCCTGCGCGACGATCGCCTCGGGCGGGTGCTTGAGGTCGGGCACCACCACCACGCGCATGCCGGCGGCCAGCGCGGCCTTGGCGCCGTTCTCGCTGTCCTCGAAGGCGACGCATTCCGCAGGGTCCACGCCCAGGCGCTCGGCCGCGAGGCGGTACAGCGCCGGGTCGGGCTTGGCGCGCGCCACCTCGTCGCCGCCCGCGAAGGCCTCGAAGTGGTGGAGCACGTCGAGGCTGCCCAGGCAGGCCGCGATCTGGCCGCGCGTGGACGACGAGGCTACCGCGCAGCGCGTGCCGCGACCACGCAAGGCGGTGAGCAACTCGGCCGCGCCGGGCTTGATGGGAAAGAGCGGCCGGGCGTCGCCGTCGGCGCGTTCCAGCTGCAGCGCGGCGGTCACCTGCGTCGCCGCGTGCTGGTAGGCGGCGGGGCCACCGAGCAGCGCCGCGAGGATCTGCTTCGATTCGCTCATGGCCAGCCCCACGCATTGCAGGTACTGGGCGTGCGAAAGCTCGACATCGAGCGTGCGGGCCGCAGCGATCCAGGCGGCCATGATGGGGCGCTCCGAATCGATCAGCAGCCCATCCATGTCAAAAATGGCGGCGGTGAACATCGAGGCGAATCCTAAGCGAGCGACGCGGCGGCCATGAAAAAAGGGGCCATCGGCCCCTTCGTTCGAGAAACGCTGCCGGTCAGTCCCGCGCCAGCGCCCGGTTCAGCCCCAGCGCCGCCAGCGTGCCGAGCGCGCCCGACAGCAGGTAGATGCTCACGAAGGCCAGGCCGAAGTGGGCCGACAGACCCAGGGCGACCAGCGGGGCAAAGGCCGCGCCGATGAGCCAGGCCAGGTCGGCCGTGAGGGCCGCGCCCACGTAGCGGTACTTGGGCGCGAAGTTGGAGGTCACGGCGCCGGCCGCCTGACCGTACGACAGGCCCAGCAGCGCAAAGCCCAGCACGATGAAGATGTCCTGGCCGATGCGCCCGCCGTCGAGCAGCGTGGGTGCGAAGCCGCTGAACACGGCGATCATGGCGGCCAGGCCGCCGAGCGTGAAGCGACGGCCGATGCGGTCGGCGATCAGGCCCGAGGCCACGATGCCGCTGGCGCCGAACACCGCGCCGACCATCTGCACGATCAGGAACTCGGTGATCGACTGGTCGGAGTACAGCGAAATCCACGACAGCGGGAACACCGTGATCAGGTGGAACAGCGCGTAGCTGGCCAGCGCGGCGAATGCGCCGATCAGCAGGTTGGCGCCCTGCGAGCGGGTCAGCTCGACCACGCTGGTGGGCTGCAGCTCGCGCTCTTCGAGCAGGCGCGCGTACTCGTCGGTGGCCACCAGGCGCAGGCGCGCGAACAGCGCCACCACGTTGATGGCGAAGGCCACGTAGAAGGTGTAGCGCCAGCCCCAGTCGAGGAAGTCGGCCAGCGGCAGGCTGGAATACAGGTACGCGAACAGCGCGCTGGCCAGGAAGAAGCCCAGCGGTGCGCCCAGCTGGCCCAGCATGGCGTACCAGCCGCGCTTGTTGGGCGGTGCGTTCAGCGCCAGCAGCGACGGCAGGCCGTCCCACGAGCCGCCCAGCGCCAGGCCCTGGGCAAAGCGGAAGATCGACAGCAGCACGATGGCCGTGAAGCCGATGCTCGCGTAGCCCGGCAGGAAAGCGATGCCGGCGGTGGAGGTGCCCAGCAGGAACAGCGCGATCGTCAGCTTGGTCTCGCGCCCGAAGCGCCGCTGGATCGCCATCGAGATCACGGTGCCGAAGGGGCGCGCGATGAAGGCGAACGAGAAGATCACGAAGGCCCAGAGCACGCCTTCCAGGCGCTGCTCGAAGGGGAAGAACACCGCCGGGAACACCAGCACCGAGGCGATGCCGTAGACGAAGAAGTCGAAATACTCGGAGGCGCGGCCGATGACCACGCCGACCGCGATCTCGCCCGGGGCGATGTGCGAATGGTCGGCGTCTGCGGCGCGGGCGCCGCCTTCGGTCGGGTGCGACACAGGCTGGGCGCCTGGTGGACTGATGCTGGACGTCGTCATCTTGCTAGCTGGCTGGCTGTAATTCGGGTGTCATGCCGGGGCACGACACAGGGGAAATTCTGGACACCCTGTAGCGTCTCACCGAATTGCGTTTACCGCCATAGGACAAAACGTCCAATAGGCGGAATCCCTTGGGCGGCGTAGATTGCAGGGTCATTTTTGCGCGGCCTTCGCACTTTCCTCTCCCGGCATGCACATCCTCAAGACCCTTCGCCGAGCACTTCTGCTGCTTTCCGCCATTTTCCTGGCGGGCTGCAACACGGTGCTGTTGAACCCCTCCGGCGACATCGCCAACCAGCAGGGACGCCTGATCGTCGTCTCCACGGTGCTGATGCTGATCATCATCATTCCGGTGATCGCCCTGACCATCTTCTTTGCCTGGCGCTATCGCCAGTCGAACAAGGAGGCCACCTACAGCCCCGACTGGGACCACTCCACACAGCTCGAGCTGGCGATCTGGGCCGCGCCGCTCCTGATCATCATTGCACTGGGCGCGATCACCTGGATCAGCACCCACACGCTGGACCCGTACCGCCCGCTGAGCCGCCTGGACGCGCAGCGCCCCATTCCCGCCGAAACCAAGCCGCTGGTGGTCGAGGTGGTGGCGCTGGACTGGAAGTGGCTCTTCATCTACCCCGAGCAGGGCATTGCCACGGTGAACGAGCTGGCCGCCCCGGTGGACCGCCCGATCAGCTTCAAGATCACGGCCTCGTCGGTCATGAACTCCTTCTTCATCCCCGCGCTGGCCGGCCAGATCTATGCCATGCCGGGCATGGAGACCAAGCTGCATGCGGTGATCAACAAGCCGGGTGAGTTCGACGGCTTCTCCGCCAACTACAGCGGCGCGGGCTTCTCGGGCATGCGCTTCAAGTTCCACGGCCTGAGCCATGACGGCTTCGACCAGTGGGTGGCCAAGGTCAAGACCGGCAAAGAGGGCGAACTGACCCGCGAGCAATACAAGAAGCTCGAAGTGCCGAGCGAGCGCGAGCCCGTGCGCCACTACGCCGCGGTCGACCCGGCCCTGTACGACGCCATCCTGAACCTGTGCGTCGACCGCAACAAGATGTGCATGAAGGAAATGATGGCCATCGACGCCGACGGCGGCCTGGGCAAGCCCGGCGCCTTCAACGTCGCCACCAAGCAGGCCTGGCAGGCCGACTCCCTCGACACGCCCAAGCGCAAGTACGTCACCGCGATGTGCACCACCGAAGACTAAGATGTTGCAGAACCTAGACCTGACGAAGCTCGTCTTCGGCCGCCTCTCCTGGGAGGCGATTCCCCTTCACGAGCCGATCCTGCTCGTGACCTTCGCGGCCGTGATCCTGGGCGGCCTGGCGCTGCTGGGCGCCGTGACCTACTTCAAGCTGTGGGGCACCTTGTGGCGCGACTGGATCACCAGCATCGACCACAAGAAGATCGGCATCATGTACATCATCCTGGGCCTGGTGATGCTGCTGCGCGGCTTTGCCGACGCGCTCATGATGCGGGCCCAGCAGGCCGTCGCCTTCGGCGACAACGCGGGCTTTTTGCCGCCGCACCATTACGACCAGATCTTCACCGCCCACGGCGTGATCATGATCTTCTTCGTGGCGATGCCGCTGGTCACGGGCCTCATGAACTTCGTGGTGCCGCTGCAGATCGGCGCGCGCGACGTGGCCTTCCCGTTCCTGAACAACTTCAGCTTCTGGATGACCACCTTCGGCGCCGGCCTCGTGATGGCGTCGCTGTTCGTGGGCGAGTTCGCCAAGACCGGCTGGCTGGCGTACCCGCCGCTGTCGGGCATCCTGTTCAGCCCTGACGTGGGGGTGGACTACTACATCTGGTCCTTGCAGATCGCGGGGGTCGGAACGCTGCTCTCGGGCGTGAACCTGCTGGCCACCATCGTGAAGATGCGCGCGCCCGGCATGACCATGATGAAGATGCCCGTCTTCACCTGGACCGCCCTGTGCACCAACGTGCTGATCGTGGCCGCCTTCCCGGTGCTCACGGCCGTGCTGGCCCTGCTGTCGCTCGACCGTTACGTCGGCACCAACTTCTTCACGAACGACATGGGCGGCAACGCCATGATGTACGTGAACCTGATCTGGATCTGGGGCCACCCCGAGGTGTACATCCTGATCCTGCCGGCCTTCGGCATCTTCTCGGAAGTGGTCTCCACCTTCTCGGGCAAGCGCCTGTTCGGCTACGCCTCGATGGTGTACGCCACGGTCGTGATCACGATCCTGTCGTACCTCGTGTGGCTGCACCACTTCTTCACCATGGGCTCCGGCGCCAGCGTGAACTCGTTCTTCGGCATCACGACGATGATCATCTCGATCCCCACGGGGGCGAAGATCTTCAACTGGCTGTTCACCATGTACCGCGGCCGCATCCGTTTCGAGCTGCCCATGATGTGGACCATCGGCTTCATGATCACCTTCGTGATCGGCGGCATGACCGGCGTGCTGCTGGCCGTGCCCCCGGCCGACTTCGTGCTGCACAACAGCCTGTTCCTCATTGCCCACTTCCACAACGTGATCATCGGCGGCGTGCTGTTCGGCATGCTGGCGGGCATCACCTACTGGTTCCCGAAGGCCTTCGGCTACAAGCTCGATCCGTTCTGGGGCAAGTGCTCGTTCTGGTTCTGGATCGTCGGCTTCTGGATGGCCTTCATGCCGCTGTACATCCTGGGCCTGATGGGCGTCACGCGCCGCATGAGCCACTTCCAGGACATGTCGCTGCAGATCTGGTTCCAGGTCGCCGCCTTCGGCGCGGTGCTGATCGCCCTGGGCATCGCCTCGTTCCTGATCCAGCTGGTGGTGAGCTTCATCCGCCGCGAGTCGCTGCGCGACACCACGGGCGACCCGTGGAACGGCCGCACGCTGGAGTGGTCGACCTCGTCGCCGCCGCCGGCCTACAACTTCGCGTTCACGCCGCGCGTGCATGACAACGACGCCTGGACCGACATGAAGGCCCGCGGCTACCAGCGTCCGCTGGACGGCTTCAGCCCGGTGCACATGCCCAAGAACACGGCCGCCGGCTTCATCATCGCGGCGCTGAGCGCGGTGTGCGGCTTCGCCCTGATCTGGCAGATGTGGCTCGTGGCCGGCATCGGCTTCGTGGCCATGCTGGTCGCGATCATCGCCCACACCTTCAACTACAAGCGCGACTACTACATCCCCGCGGAAGAAGTCGTTCGCACCGAAGAAGCACGCACGCGCCTGCTGGCCACCGCCCATGTCTGATACCACCGCCCTCCCCTCCCGGAACGCGAACGCACCGGCGTTCGACCTGTTCCACGTCCGCAACGAGGACCACCACCCCGAGAACGGCACGCTGCTGGGCTTCTGGCTCTACCTGATGAGCGACTGCCTCATCTTCGCCTGCCTGTTCGCGGTGTACGGCGTGCTGGGCCGCAGCTACGCGGCTGGCCCCTCCGGCGCCGACCTGTTCGACCTGCCGCTGGTGGCGATGAACACCTCACTGCTGCTGCTGTCGTCGATCACCTACGGCTTCGCGATGCTCGAGATGCAGCGCAAGCGCATGGGCGGCGTGCTGCTGTGGCTGGGCATCACGGGCCTCCTGGGCCTGGGCTTCATCGGCCTGGAGCTGTACGAGTTCGCGCACCTGCTGCACGAAGGCGCCGGCCCGCAGCGCAGCGCCTTCCTGTCGTCGTTCTTCGCGCTGGTGGGCACGCACGGCCTGCACGTGAGCTTCGGCATCATCTGGCTGGTCGTGCTGATGGTCCAGCTGCCCAAGCACGGCTTCACCGCCGCCAACCGCCGCCGCCTGATGTGCCTGTCGATGTTCTGGCACTTCCTGGACGTCGTGTGGATCGGCGTCTTCACCTTTGTCTACCTCATGGGATCGATGGCATGAGCGCCCCCGCACACACCGCCACCGCCGCACACGGCCACGGCGCACACGACAGCCACGGTCACGGCGACCACCACGACGACGGCCCCGTGAGCCACAGTACCTTCAAGGGCTACATGACCGGCTTCGTGCTGGCCGTGATCCTGACCGCGATCCCGTTCTGGCTCGTGATGGGCAAGGTGATCGCCAACCCGAGCACCACCGCCCTCGTCATCCTCGGCTTCGCCGTGGTGCAGATCGTGGTCCACATGGTGTACTTCCTGCACATGGACGCCAAGTCCGAAGGCGGCTGGAACATGCTGGCGCTGATCTTCACGCTGGTGCTCGTGGTCATCACGCTGGCCGGCTCGCTGTGGGTCATGTATCACATGAACACCAACATGATGCCGGCCATGGTCCACGACATGAAGAACATGCCCTGATGGCCCCGGCCGCCCGCCCGCGCTCCGTTGTCACGCGTGCGGCGCTGGCGGTCTGCGCCCTCCTGGCCTTTGCCGGCTTTCTTGCGCTCGGCACCTGGCAGGTCGAGCGCAGGGCCTGGAAGCTCGATCTCATCGCCCGCGTCGACCAGCGCGTGCACGCCCCGGCCACCGACGCGCCGGCGCGACCCGAATGGCCCACGGTCAACGCGGCCAACGACGAATACCGGCACGTGCGCCTTCGCGGCACGTTCCTCCATGACAAGGAAGCGCTGGTGCAGGCCAGCACCCGGCTCGGCGCCGGCTTCTGGGTGCTGACCCCGCTGCGCACCACCGACGGCAGCGTCGTGCTCGTCAACCGCGGCTTCGTGCCGCCTGAAGCGCGTGAACGCGCGGCGCGCACTGCCCCCGAGCCCCAGGGCGACACCACCGTGGCCGGCCTGCTGCGCCTGACCGAACCCAAGGGCGGCTTCCTGCGCACGAACGACCCCGCGGCCGAACGCTGGTTCTCGCGCGACGTGCAGGCCATTGCCGCCGCGCGCGGCCTGGCCGACGTGGCGCCGTACTTCGTCGATGCCGAGGCGGGGCCCGCGCCCGCACAGGCCGCGCCCACGTGGCCGGCGGGCGGCCTGACGGTCATCGCCTTCCCCAACAGCCACCTCGTCTACGCCCTCACCTGGTACGGGCTGGCGCTGATGGTGCTCGGCGCCTACGGGTTCGTGTGGCGCGACGACCGGCGCCGACGGGCATCGCAAGACGGTAGCGGCGAAAATGCACCGCATGCCGACGCCGCACGCCCCGACCCCGCCGATGCCCGCCGCGACTGACAAGCTCGTCGCGGTCGCCGGCGAGCTGCACGCCCCGCGCGCGGGCGTGGCGAGCCTGGACAACGCCATCGGCCACCAGAACATGCAGCAGCTGATCCAGCTGCGCTGGTTCGCCGTGGTCGGGCAGGTGGCCACCATCCTCGTGGTGCACTACGGCTTCGGCATCCGCCTGCCGCTGAACCACATGCTGCAGGTGCTCACCTGCCTGGCGCTGTTCAACATGGTGAGCCTGTTGCGCCTGCGCATCCATGGCCGCGTGACCAACGAAGAGCTGTTCGTCGCGCTGCTGGTCGACGTGGCCACGCTCACGGCCCAGCTGTACCTCAGCGGCGGCGCCACCAACCCCTTCGTCTTTCTGTACCTGCTGCAGGTGATCCTGGGCGCGGTGCTGCTCAAGGCCTGGTCGACCTGGACCATCGTGGTCATCACCGGCCTGTGCTTCGCGGGCCTGGCGCTGTTCTCGCGCCCGCTGCCCTTGCCGCTGGACCACGACCGCGGCCTGTGGAGCCCCTACGTGCAGGGCATGCTGGTGTGCTTCGCGCTCAATGCGGCGCTGCTGGTGGTCTTCATCACCCGCATCAGCCGCAACCTGCGCGTGCGCGACGCGCGGCTGGCCGACCTGCGCCAGCGCGCCTCCGAAGAAGAACACATCGTGCGCATGGGCCTGCTGGCCTCGGGCGCGGCGCACGAGCTGGGCACGCCGCTGGCCACGCTGGCCGTGATCCTGGGCGACTGGCGCCGGCTGCCGCACTTCAGCTCCGACCCCGAGCTGCTGCAGGAAGTGGCCGAGATGGAAGTGCAGATCCAGCGCTGCAAGAGCATCGTGAGCGGCATCCTGCTGTCGGCCGGCGAGACGCGCGGCGAGTCGTCCGAAGAGACCACCGTGCGCACCTTCCTGGACGACCTCGTCGAAGAATGGCGCACCACGCGCCCGGTCGAGGAGTTCGACTACGAGAACCTGTTCGGGCAGGACCTGCCCATGGTGTCCGACTCGGCGATCAAGCAGATGGTGTGCAACGTGCTGGACAACGCGCTCGAGGCCTCGCCGCACTGGCTGCGCCTGGAAGCCACGCACGACGCCGACGCGCTCACCATCACCGTCACCGACGCGGGCCCCGGCTTCATGCCGGCCATCCTCGCGGAGTTCGGCAAGCCCTACCAGTCGAGCAAGGGACGTCCCGGCGGCGGGCTGGGCCTGTTCCTGGTCGTGAACGTGGCGCGCACCCTGGGCGGGCGCGTCGCCGTGCGCAACCGCCCCGAGGGCGGCGCCATCGTGACCATCACGCTGCCGCTGGCGGCGATCGTGCTCGAAGAGGACGACGAAGCAGCCGCCCCCCTCGCGGACAACGCCGCCCCCCAAG
>NZ_JBWKYF010000083.1:0-24778 GCF_059423605.1 Variovorax sp. GW460-12-1-14-LB1 | reverse complement strand
GGCCGCGTCGGTGGTGCCGGGGGCGGGCGTGAAATCGGCCAGCGTCTTGCGGGCTTCCTCGCCGCGCCAGCGCACCGCCAACTCGGCCGCCGTGGGGCGGGTCGCCACCGGCACCAGGATGCCGTTGACCTGCAGGCCGTGGCCGAAGCGGTGCGTCTTGCCGGCCAGGAAGGCGTAGGCGCAGGCCGCCATG
The DNA here is from genome assembly GCF_059423605.1 of Variovorax sp. GW460-12-1-14-LB1. Lineage (NCBI taxonomy): Bacteria > Pseudomonadati > Pseudomonadota > Betaproteobacteria > Burkholderiales > Comamonadaceae > Variovorax > Variovorax sp. GW460-12-1-14-LB1. Next base: position 24,585 of record NZ_JBWKYF010000083.1, on the reverse strand, counting down.
CAATGGCCGCGCACCTCGGTCTGCACGCCGCTCTCGCGGATCGCGTCCGCGTACGCGCCGGCCGCTTCGGCGGTGCCGCCGAACGAATCTTCGAAGACCACGGTGCGCACCGTGCCGCTGCTCAGGAGTTCGGTGAAGGCCTTGACCTTGCTGCCGTCGAGCGTGCCCGACACCACCAGCCGCCGACCCTGCAGTTCGAGCTCCGCCGCGCCCGCGGATCCCGCAGCGGCAAGGTACGAGAGCGACACGGCGACAGCCACAGCAACCCCAGCCAGAAGAGACGACGATTTCACGGCGACCTTTGCATCAAGCGAGCGGGCACGAAACACCGCGGACCCAGCGATGGAACCGCACAGGCACAGCTTGTGCAAGGGCGGGGGTACCGTCAACTCTTTTTGCAGATTATTTCGGGGTAATCCCAGGGCATGTCTAAAGGCATACCGTGCGTTATCTCTTCAGATGAATGCTTGCGTATGCAGTTGCACTGCTACAGTGGTTCCGAGTCCAAGGTGTGAAGGGTCCAAGTGGGGCGCGCGATGGCAATACTGGTTCGCATCCTGATGTGGTTGACCTGGCTCGCTGCGGTGGGCTGGTTCTGGCATGCCGGCACGATCGGCACGGGCGCCGCGCTCGCGCTGGCCGCGCTGAGCCTCGTCGTGTTCGCCTGGCCGAACAGCATTGCGCGGCGACGGCACAACGAGCTGCGCTACGTCGACATGGGCAAGGAGCCCACCGGCTACCACTGACGACGGCTGACGACCGACGCGGCGCGTTCGGGCCGCGCCTAGGACTTTGGTCCAATGCGCAACGACGCAGAGCTTCCTAGGATGGCGGCGCCTTACCGCCCTCCAGGAACCTCGCCGTGTCTCTTTTTCCTCTGCGTTTTCGTTTCGCCCGCCTTCTGCTGCTGTCCGTTCCGATGGCCGTGCTCGTCGCGTGCGGTGGCGGGGGAGACGGGGGCTCGGGTGTCAGCTTCTGGCCGAACAGCGGCACGGCCACCCCGCCGCCTGCCACCACCCCACCCACGGCACCACCCGACGTGCCCGACGACGGCGATGCCTTGCGCAACGCGCCGTGGGTCGAGGGCGTGTTCCGGACCGCGAGCCTCTACAAGGACCGCTGCGCGGCGCCGCGCACCGGCACCGACCCCGACGGCAAGCCCTTCGCCGACAAGACCGGCCGCACGCTCGACGAGAACAACTGGCTGCGGTCGTGGACCAACGACACCTACCTCTGGTACGACGAGGTGCCGGACCTGGACCCGGCGCTGTACGCCACGGCCGACTATTTCGACCTGCTCAAGACCCACGCCGTGACGCCTTCGGGCAGGGACAAGGACCAGTTCCATTTCACCTACACCACCGAGGAGTGGAATGCGCTCTCGGGCGCCGGCTCGTCCGTCGGATACGGCGCGCAGTGGGCTTTCTTTGCCCTCTCCCCGCCGCGCGATCTGCGCGTGGCGTACGTGGAGCCCGGCTCTCCCGCGGCCACGACGGGCGCCGGCCTGCCGCGCGGCGCCCGGGTGCTCGGGGTCAACGGCGTCGATTTCGTGAACGACCCCACGCAGGAAGGCGTCGATGTCATCAACGCGGCGCTCTTTGGCGCTGCACCGGGGACGTCCACGCGGTTCACCGTCGTCGACGCGGGCAGCAACACCCCGCGCGACATCACGCTGACGGCGGCGCCGGTGATCTCGACCCCCGTCCAGAACGTCAAGACGCTCCCGAACGCGGGCCGCACGGTTGGCTACCTGCAATTCAACGACCACATCGGCACGGCGGAACTGCAACTGAAGGCCGCCATGGAGTGGCTGCGCGCGCAGCGGGCCACCGAGCTGGTCGTCGACCTGCGCTACAACGGCGGCGGCTATCTGGACCTGGCCAGTCAACTGGGCTTCATGGTCGCCGGCGAGACGCAGACGCGCGGCAAGACCTTCGAGACCGTGCGGTTCAACAACAAGCACACCGAGCGCGATCCGGTGACTGGCAACACGCTCGCGCCCACGCCGTTCTGGGCCACCACCCTGGGCTTTCTTTCTCCCATCGACCCGCCCCTTCCGCTGCCCAGCCTCGATCTGCGACGCGTCTACGTGCTCACGGGCCCCGACACCTGCTCGGCCAGCGAGGCGTTCATCAACGGCCTGCGCGGCATCGACATCGACGTGGTCCAGATCGGCGACACCACCTGCGGCAAGCCCTACGGCTTCTATCCCGAGGACAACTGCGGCACCACCTACTTCAGCGTGCAGTTCCAGGGCGTGAACGCCAAGGGCTTCGGCGACTACCCGGACGGCATCGTGCCTACCTGCTTCGTGCCCGACGATTTCAGCCGTGCGCTCGGCGATCCGCAGGAGGCGCGCCTGGCCGCCGCACTGGCGCACCAGGTCTCGGGGGCCTGCCCCGCCGCACCGGCCGGGCGCCTCGCCAAGCGTGCCGTCGCCGGCCCCGCCGCGCCCTTGCTGCACAAGCCCGAAGGCCTGCGCAACCGCATCCTGCGTCCGCGCTGAAGCAGGCGCAGGCGCAGGCGCAGGCACGCGCGCCGCGCTCAGATGCTGTGCGGGTCCACGTCCACCAGCCAGCGGATCACGCCCTTGCCCTCGGGCGTGCGCCGCAGCTCGTGCAGCAGCGGCTGCCAGGCGGCCAGCAGGCGTTGCAGCGCGGCGCGTGACGGGCTTTCGATGAGCATCTGCGCGCGCTCCACGTTCGCCACGCGCTGGATCGCCAGCGGCACCGCCGGATAGCGCGTGACCAGGTCGGCGCCGGGCAGCGCCTCGGCCTGGTCGGCCGCGAGGTTCAGGAAGCCCTGCGCCACCGCCTGCTCGCGTGCGTCGGCGCGCACCAGCGCCTGGAACGCGAAGGGCGGCATGGCGGCGGCCTGGCGTTCTTCGAGCTGCTGCTTGGCGAAGGCCTCGTAGTCGTGCCGGCGCAGCGCCGCGAACAGCGGATGCGGCGCATGGTGCGTCTGGATCCACATCTCGGCCTTGGCGCCTTGCGCCGCGAGGTAGGCGGCATCGCGGCCCGCGCGGCCGGCCGACTGCATCAGCAGGCTGAACAGCCGCTCGGGCGCGCGGAAGTCGCTGGAGAACAGCGCGCCGTCGGGGTTCACGGCGGCCACCAGCGTGATGCGGCGGAAGTCGTGGCCCTTGGCGATCATCTGCGTGCCGACGAGCACGTCGACCTCGCCCGCATGCACGGCGGCCAGTTGCGATTCGAGCGCGCCTTGTTTCTTGGTACTGTCGGCGTCGATGCGCGCGATGCGCACCGCACTGCCGTCCGCATGCTTCACGCCGGCGAACAGCTCGGCCAGGTGCTCTTCGAGCCGCTCGGTGCCGCGGCCCACGGGCGCGATGTCGGGGTTGCCGCAGGCCGGACAGGCGCGCGGCACGCGCTCGGTGAAGCCGCAGTGGTGGCAGCGCAGCGTGCGGTCGATCTTGTGGAACACGCGGTAGGCGCTGCAGTGCGGGCATTCGCTCTTCCAGCCGCAGTCGCCGCAGGCCAGCACCGGCGCATAGCCGCGCCGGTTCAGGAAGATCATGCTCTGCTCGCCGCGCGCGATGCGCTGGCCGATGGCGTCGAGCAGCGCGCCCGAGATCACCGTTTTCGGCGGCTGCAGGTTCATGTCCACGAGCCGCACGGCTGGCAGCGCGCCCGCGCCGATGCGCGACGGCATGGCCAGCCGCACATAGCGCCCGCCCGGGTCATCGCCTTCGGGCGGCCGGCTCTGGTGCCAGCTCTCGAGCGAGGGCGTGGCCGAGCCCAGGATCACCTTGGCCTTTTCGCGCTGGCCGCGCCACACGGCGAGGTCGCGTGCCGAGTAGCGCGCGCCTTCCTGCTGCTTGTAGCTCGGGTCATGCTCCTCGTCGACCACGATGAGCTTCAGCCCCGGGATCGACGCGAACACCGCCATGCGCGTGCCCAGCACGATGCGCGCGGCGCCGCTGTGCGCCGCCAGCCAGCTCGCCAGCCGCTGCGGATTCGTCATGCCGCTGTGCAGCGACACCACGGCCTCGTCGCCGAAGCGCGCCTTGAAGCGGGCCTCGAGCTGCGGCGTGAGGTTGATCTCGGGCACCATCACCAGCGCCTGCGCCTCGGGGTCGCGCGCCAGCAGGTTGGCCACGCAGCGCAGGTAGACCTCGGTCTTGCCGCTGCCGGTGCTGCCGACCAGCAGGAAGGTGCCGGTCTCGGCCTCGATGCGGGCCAGCGCGGCTGTCTGTTCTTCGGAGAGGGCGATCAGGTTCGCGGACTCGGCCGTCTCGGCCACCGGCCCGGCCGTGGTCTTGCGCTTGAGGCGGCGCGCCAGCTGTGTCGTGCTCAGGTCGCGCAGCTGCGGCGGCAGGGCGGCCAGCGCGATCTCGCCGATCGAGCGCTGGTAGTAGCGCCCGGCAAACGCCACCAGGTCGCGCCAGGCCTCGCCCAGCGGCGCCAGCGCGTCGAGCGCCGCGCCCACGGGCTTCAGCGCCATGTCGGGCTCGGCGCCTTCCAGCGAGGTCGGCTCGTTCCAGACCACGCCCAGCACCTCGCGCTTGCCGAGCGGCACCCGCACCAGCGTGCCCGGTACCAGCGGCTCGGCGCCGGCGTAGCTCAGCAGGTCACCCAGCGCCGCATGCGCGGGCGTCTGCACCGCGATGTCGAGTCGCCAGGGGCAGGAGACGTTTGTGGCGGATGTGACCGTCGGCGCGCCGGCTTCGGGCGGCGATTCGGCGGAGGGGCTGGGCGTCCTTTTTGGCAAGGTTTGTTAATGCGTTTTGGAGCAAGACCGCTTAAGTTGTTGATTTCACAGCGCTTTGGCGGTCATCCAGAGTTTCTGTGGATAACTTTGTTGACAAGACGGCTGGATAGTCGCCGAAGCCTTGATTTTCAAGGCTTCCGCTGGAATGCCTGTAAAAAAAGCAAAAATCAAAACCTATATAAATCAACCACTTAGCGTCGCTATTGGTTTAGGAGCAGAACCAATGCCCCCTCAGATAATCTTGCGCAGTGCAACACGCGTTTTGTGCATAAGTCGGGCGTCCGGGGCCGTTTTAGGGCTTGACAAACGCCGGGCGACTGGCTTTCAGGGGGCGCTGAGTCTGCCAACCGGGCGGTCGGCAGTTCACATTTGTTAGCTCAAGTGCGCAGCGCGCGCGACTGGTCGTGCACCGCCTGGACCAGCGCCGCGACATGGTCGGGCGGCGTGAACTGGCTGATGCCGTGGCCCAGGTTGAAGATGTGCGTCGGGCCCGCGGTGCTGCGGTCGGTGTGGGGCTTGCCGAAGGCCTGCAGCACCTTGCCGACCTCGGCCTCGATGGCCGCGGGCGGGGCGAACAGCACGTTCGGGTCGATGTTGCCCTGGATCGCCTTGGCCTTGTCCTCGGTGCCTTCGGCCACGAGGCGGCGCGCGGCGGCCAGGTTCACGGTCCAGTCGACGCCGAGCACTTCGCAGTCGAGCGCGCGCATGGCGCCCAGCCACAGGCCGCCGCCCTTGGTGAAGACGATGCGCGGCACCGGCTGGCCGTCGGGGCCGTTGCGTTTCAGGCCGGCGAGCACGCGTGCGGTGTAGGCCAGGCTGAATTCGTGGAAGGCGCCGTCGGCCAGCACGCCGCCCCAGCTGTCGAAGATCATCACCGCCTGTGCGCCGGCGTCGATCTGCGCGTTGAGGTACGCGGCCACCGAATCGGCATTGACCGCGAGGATGCGGTGCATCAGGTCGGGGCGGCCGTACAGCATGCTCTTCACGAGGCGGTAGTCGCTCGAGCCCGCGCCCTCGACCATGTAGCAGGCCAGCGTCCACGGGCTGCCCGAGAAGCCGATCAGCGGTACGCGGCCGTTCAGCGCCTTGCGGATCGAGCCCACGGCGTCGAACACATAGCGCAGCTTGTCCATGTCGGGCACTTCGAGCGCGGCCACGGCCGCTTCGTCGCGCACCGGGCGCGCAAAGCGCGGGCCTTCGCCGGCCTCGAACGACAGGCCCAGGCCCATCGCGTCGGGCACGGTGAGGATGTCCGAAAAGAGGATGGCCGCGTCCAGCGGGTAGCGCGCCAGCGGCTGCAGCGTGACCTCGGTGGCGTAGTCGGTGTTGGTGGCCAGCCCCATGAAGCTGCCGGCCTTGGCGCGCGTGGCAACGTATTCAGGCAGGTAGCGGCCGGCCTGGCGCATCAGCCAGACGGGCGTGTGGTCGGTGGCCTGGCGCCAGCAGGCCCGCAGGAAGGTGTCGTTTTGCAAAGGGGCGAAAGGCATGGCCCGATTGTCGCAGGGCCCCCCGCGTTCGCCGTGAGTTGACCGACAGCGCACTTTGCGTTGCATCAACCCGCCCCGATGCGCCAGGGCGCGCGCCAGCCGCGAGCATCCGTTCCCGACAACAACTTCGGTCTGGAACAGACATGGCGCAGCAGGTTTTCGATGTGGTGGTGGTGGGCGCCGGCTCGGCCGGCTGCGTGCTGGCGCACCGGCTGGTGCGCGCCGGGCGCCGCGTGCTGCTGCTGGAGGCGGGCCCGCCCGACGACGACCGCTTCATCCACATGCCCGCCACCTTCGTGCGCGTGATCGGCACCGAGCGCACCTGGGCCTACGAGAGCGAGCCGCAGCCCGCCGCCGCCGGCCGCCGGATGTTCGTGCCGCAGGGTCGCACGCTGGGCGGCGGCAGTTCGGTCAATGCCATGGTCTACGTGCGCGGCACGCCGGCCGATTACGACGGCTGGGAGGCGCAGGGCTGCGAGGGCTGGGGCTGGCGCGACGTGCTGCCGTGGTTCCGCAAGGCCGAGGGCAACGCGCGCTTCGCCTGCGAGCTGCACGGCACGAACGGGCCGCTGAAGGTGAGCGACACGCGCTTTCGCCATCCGCTGAGCCTGGCCTTCCTGCGCGCCGCGCAGCAAAGCGGCCTGGCCTACAACGACGACTTCAACGGCGCCGCCCAGGCCGGCGTGGGCTTCTACCAGACCACCACCTTCGAAGGCCGGCGCGCGAGCACCGCCGCCACCTACCTCGCGGCCGTGCGCGACGACCCGAAGCTCACCGTGGTGACCGGCGCGCACGTGCTGCGCGTGCTGATGCAGGACGGCGCGGCCACCGGCGTGGTCTACCGCACGGGCCGCAACGGCGGCGGCGAAGAGGTGATCGCCACCGCGCGCGACGAAGTGATCCTCTCGGCCGGCGCGCTCGCCTCGCCCAAGCTCCTGCTGCTCTCGGGCATCGGCCCCGGCGCGCAGCTGCAGGCGCTGGGCCTGCCGGTGGTGAAAGACCTGCCCGGCGTGGGCGAGAACTTCCAGGACCATCTGGAGGTGTCGGTCTACGGCCGCACGCGCGAGCCCGTGAGCCTGCTGGGCAACGACCGCGGCCTGGCGGCGCTGAAGCACGGCCTGCAATGGATGATGTTCGGCTCCGGCCTGCTCACGTCGAACGTGGTCGAGAGCGGCGGCTTCGTCGACACCACCGGCGAGGGCCGGCCCGACCTGCAGTTCCATGTGCTGCCCGTGCTCGTGGGCGATGTCGACCGCGAACCGCTGGCCGGCCACGGCCTGTCGATCAACCCCTGCTTCCTGCGCCCGCAGTCGCGCGGGCGCGTGGCGCTGCGCAGCGCCGACCCGATGGCGCCGATCCTGTTCGACGGCGGCTACCTGCAGGCGCAGGCCGACGTCGACACGCTGGTGCGCGGCGTGAAGCTGGCGCGCCGCATCCTGCGCGCGCCGGCGCTGCGCGAGGTGGTGTCCGAAGAGCTGGCGCCATCAGCCGCCGACGACATGTCCGACGAGGCCCTCGAGGCCTACGTGCGCGAGCGCGCCAAGACCGTCTACCACCCGAGCGGCACCTGCCGCATGGGCCGCGACCCCATGGCCGTGGTCGATGCGCGCATGCGCGTGCACGGCGTGGCGAAGCTGCGCGTGTGCGACGCCTCGGTGATGCCTTCGATCGTCAGCGGCAACACCAACGCGCCGACCGTGATGCTGGCCGAACGCTGCGCCGACTTCGCGCTGTCAGGCAACTGAGATTGCACGTTCGGTCAATCGCCGAAGCGCACTGAAACCTAGAGTCCTTTCCAACAAGGAGACAGAGCGAATGAGTGCTACAGATTCCATGGCCGGCAAGGTCGCCTTCATCACCGGCGGCGGCACCGGTATCGGTGCGGCGGTGGCCGCGCAGTTCGTCGCAGCGGGCGGCCGCGTGGTGCTGATGGGGCGGCGCCTCGCGCAGCTCGAAGCGGTGGCGTCGAAGCTCGGCGGGCTCGCGGTGGCGGGCGATGCGGCGAACACTTCCGACGTGCAGCGCGCACTGGCCGCCGCGCGCGAACGCTTCGGCGGCGTCGATGTGCTGGTCGCCAACGCGGGCGGCCACGGCGTGGGCGATGCGCTTTCGACCGACGACGCCTCGTGGGCGCTGTCCACGCGCCTGAACCTCGACACCGCCTTCGTCTGCGCGCGCGAGCTGCTGCCCGAGCTCATCGCGCGGCGCGGCAACATCGTCGTGCTCTCGTCGCTCGCGGGCCACTTCGCGGGGCCGGGCGTGGTCGGCTACGTGACCATGAAGCACGCGCTCATCGGCCTCGTGCGTTCGCTGGCGCGCGACTACGGACAGCAGGGCGTGCGCGTGAACGCCGTGTGCCCCGGCTGGGTGCGCACCGAGATGGCCGACGAGCAGATGCAGGTGCTGGTCGACAAATACCGCCTGGGCGATGCCGACGCGGCCTACGCCCTCGTCACGCGCGACGTGCCCATGGGCCGCGCCGCCAGCCCGGACGACGTGGCGAACGCCGTGCTGTTCCTCGCCTCGCCGCTGGCCGCGATGGTCAGCGGCAGTTCGCTGATGGTCGATGGCGGTGCGTCCGCGGTCGATCTGCCCACCATCGCCTTCGCGCACGACGCCTGAAGAAGGAAAGACGCCATGAGCACCGACACCACGAAACCCGCCGACTGGAAGACCTACGACCAGTTCGCCCTCGGCATCGCAACCAACCGCCTGCCCGCCACCGACGCACTCGCCGGCCAGACGCTGCGGCTCGCGCTGCCCGGCTTCCAGCTCACGCTGCAGCCGCGCGCGCAGCACACGCTCGACTGGCACGAAGACGGCGCACGCGGCGGGCAAGGCCAGGGCGACTGGTACGAGGCCATCGAGGTCGCGCCCGACACCTTCTTCCTCGACATCACGCAGGCCAGCCGACCCAGCGAGGCGCTGACCGTCGTCGTCAACACGCGCACGCGCCGCGTGCTCGCGATCCGCTGCCGCATCGTCGGCGCCGACGAGGCCGCGGGCCCGCCGCGCGTGCCGCAGGACTTCTGGCCCGGCACGCTCGAAGGCGGCACTGCCACTGGCAGCGCACCGCACGCCACGCGCGACCTCATCGGCCTGCGCACATGGCAGACCTACAGCCCCAACCACACCTACGAGCACACCTACCTGAGCGCCGAGCGCTACGCCTGGCAGTGCCTGGTGGGCGTGCAGCGCGGCCACGGCGACGTCGACCTCGCGAGCTACTGGAAGTTCGACGACGACCAGTACGTCTTCACCTTCCGCGAGTTCCTGATTCCGGTCGCGTCGGTGTTCTTCTTCGACTTCGCGAACGGCCGCTCGACCGGCAAGTTCCTCGGGCTCACCGGCACCGGCGCGATCGCCAACAACCCCGCCGGCGCTTTCATGCGCAAGGCCTCGCAGACCTTCTACCCGCCCGAGTTCGGGCCCGTCTGACTTCACCGTTGTCCAGGAGCTTTTTGTCATGCGCACCCCTTACCAGATCGTGGCCGACCACTACGCCGCCTCCGACCGCCACGACCTCGCCGCGATGTTCGCCGACGTGGCCAACGACGTGCAGTGGACCGAGATGGCCGGCTTTCCCTGCGCCGGCACGCACGTCGGCCCCGCGCAGGTGGTCGAGAAGGTCTTCCAGGTGCTCGGCGCCGAGTGGGAGGGCTACCGCTTCGTGCTCGAGCGGCTGGTCGACGGCGGCGACACCGTGGTCGGCATCGGCGACTACCACGCGCGCCACCGCACCACGGGCAAGCCGATGCAGGCCCGCGTCACGCACGTGTGGCAGGTGCAGGGCGGAAAGGTGCGGCGCTTCGAGCAGTTCACCGACACGCTGCTCGTCGCGCGCGCCATGCAGCCGTGACGCCGCTTTCTTTCGCATCCCTCGCATCCCTTCCCGGAGCCCGCCCATGAATCTGCGCGACCTGTCGATCGAACACCTCGGCCAGGTGGGCCTGCTGGCGCAGCGCCGCCGCGGCAACCACATCGACGGCCACGAGGTCGTGCCCCGCAACGGGCAGTACCTGCCGGTGGTCGACCCGGCCACCGAGATGACCGTGGCCGAGGCGCCCGACAGCGACGCGGACGACGTGCACGCCGCCGTCGCCGGCGCGCGCCGCACCTTCGAGAGCGCCGCGTGGAAGTCGCTGCGCCCGGCCGACCGCGAGCGCATGCTGTACACGCTTTCGACGCTCATCGAGTCGCACGCCGACGAACTCAGCGCGCTCGAAACCCTGCAAAGCGGCAAGCTGCGCGGCATCGCGCGCATGGTCGACGTGGGGGCGGGCGCGGAGTTCGTGCGCTACATGGCGGGCTGGGCCACCAAGCTCGAAGGCCAGACGCTCGACAACTCCATCGGCATCCCCGGCGCGCAGTGGGTCACGTACACGCGGCGCGAGCCGGTGGGCGTGGTCGCGGCCATCGTGCCGTGGAACTTTCCGCTCGCCATCGCACTGTGGAAGGTGGCGCCCGCGCTCGCGGCCGGCTGCACCGTGGTGCTCAAGCCGTCCGAAGAAACGCCGCTCACCGCGCTGCGGCTGGCCGAGCTGGCGCTGGAGGCGGGCTTTCCGCCGGGCGCGCTCAACGTGGTGTGCGGGCGCGGCGCCACGGCCGGCGCAGCGCTGGCGGCGCACCCGGACGTCCGCAAGATCAGCTTCACCGGCTCGACGGCGGTGGGCCGGCACATCGGCCATGCGGCCGTCGACAGCATGGCGCGCTTCACGCTGGAGCTGGGCGGCAAGTCGCCGCTCATCGTGCTGGGCGACGCCGACCCGGTGGCGGCGGCGCAGGGCGCGGCCAACGGCATCTTCTTTCACCAGGGCCAGGTGTGCACGGCAGGCTCTCGCGTGTACGTGCAGCGCAGCCTGTTCGACGAGGTGGTGCGCCGCCTCACGCAGGCCGCCGAGGGCCTGCACATCGGCTCGGGCTTCGACCCGAAGGCGCAGTTCGGGCCGCTCGTGTCCAAGCGCCACCTGGCGCGCGTGATGGCGCACATCGACGGCGCCGTGGCCGAAGGCGCCACGCTGGTCACGGGCGGGCGCCAGGCTTTCGACGGCGGCTGCTTCGTGCAGCCCACCGTGTTCGTCGACGCGCAGCCCTCGATGCGCATCGCGCGCGAGGAAGTGTTCGGCCCGGTCGCGACGGTCGTGCCCTTCGACGACGTGGACGACGCAGTGCGTCTGGCCAACGACAGCGCCTACGGCCTGGCGGCCAGCGTCTGGTCGAACGACCTCTCGGCTGTGCACCGCATCGTGCCGCGCCTGCAGGCGGGCGTGGTCTGGGTCAACGCGCACAACGTGCTCGACAACGCGCTGCCGCTGGGCGGCGTGAAGCAGTCGGGCAGCGGGCGCGACCTGGGGCGCGCGGCGGTGGAGAGCTTCACCGAACTCAAGAGCGTGTGCATGGCGGTGTAGCCCCGCCCCGGTTTCGATCACCCAGAAAGAAGGAGACACCTCATGCAAAGCAAAAGACGAATCGCGCTGTCGGCCGTTGCCGGCGCGCTGGGCCTGGCCGGTTTCAGCGGCGCCTGGGCGCAGGCGGGCCCCGACTGCGGCCTCAACACCGGCAAGCCCGCCACGGGCGAGCCCATTCCCATCGGCGCGGTGGTCGGCAAGACCGGCCCCGACGACTTCAGCGCCTCGGGCCAGGCGGCGGCCGCGTACTTCAAGTGCGTCAACGCCAACGGCGGCATCCACGGCCGCCCGGTCGACTACCTCGTGCTCGACGACCAGTGGAACCCCGAGACGGCCGCGCAGGTGGCCTCCAAGCTCGTGAAGGACCGCAGGGTGGTCGCGCTCGTGGGCAGCACCAGCTTCGTGGAGTGCGGCGCCAACGCCAAGATGTACGCCGACGAGGGCGTGATGGTCATCGCCGGCACCGGCGTGCCGCGCGAATGCTTCAACGCGCGCAACTACGTGCCGGTGAACGCGGGGCCGCGGGTGTCGGCCACCATCGCCGCGATGTACGCCGCGCAGAAGTACAAGGCGAAGAAGATGGTCTGCATCATTCCGAACATCCCGAGCCTGGGCAACTGGGCCTGCGAGGGGCCGAAGGAATGGGGCAAGAAGAACGGCGTGACGGTCGAGACCCTCACCATCGACCCCGGCTCGGCTGACGCCACCTCGACCATGCTGCAGGCCGCCGCGAAGAAGCCCGACACCATCATCATGAACGTACCCAAGGGCATCCTCGTGCCGATGCTGGCCGCGGCCGAGCAGCAGAACCTGGGCAAGAAGATCCACTTCGTGTCGGCCGCGCCGGCCTACAACGTCGACGTGCCCAAGGCCATCGGGCCGTACTGGAAGGGCAACTTCGACGTCAACCTCGAATTCAACCCGCTCGAATCGGCCGGGCCCGACAACAAGAACTGGCTGGCCGTGATGGACAAGCATGGTGCCAAGAGCGACCCGCGCGACACCTTCTCGCAGGCCGGCTACCTGGCCGCGCGCCTGGCCACGCAGGCGATGCTGAAGATGGACCCGAAGAAGATCGACCGCGCCGGCGTGACCGATGCGCTGCGCAAGGTGAGCGACTTCCGCAGCGACATCCTGTGCAAGCCCTTCTACGTGGGCAGCGGCAACCGCCACAACGCCAACAACAGCGGGCCCATGGCCAGCCCGGACGGCAACGGCTGGCGCTTTGCGCCCGGCGGCTGCCTCACGGCGGACGACCCGGAGCTGGTCGACATCCGTGCCGACGAGCAGAAGATGGGCCTGAAGTAAGCGCGCCGGGCCATGGAGGACTACCTGCCTTTCGTCATCTCGGGCCTGGGCCTGGGCGCGGTGTATGCGCTCTCGGGCGTGGGGTTGGTGGTGCTCTATCGCTCGTCGGGCGTGCTGAACTTCGCCTTCGGGGCCATCGGCGCGCTCGGCGCGTATGTGGCCTGGACGCTGCTCGAAGCCGACTGGCCGCAGGGTCTGGCGTGGTGCGCGGCCGTGCTCGCGGCCATGGCGCTGTCGCTGGCCTACGGACGCCTGCTGGCGCCGCGCCTGTCGCACCGCGACCCGACCATCCGCAGCATCGCCACCCTGGGCTTCGCGCTCGTGGTGGTGGGCTTCACCGAGTGGACCTGGGGCGAGCAGCCGCGCCGCCTCGTGCTGCCGACCGACGGCGGCGCGCTCGAGTTCGTGCTCGACGAGGTCGAGGTGCGGCTCACGCACACACGCGCGCTCGGCCTGGCGCTCGCGGTGCTGATGATGGGCGGCGTCGGCTTGCTGCTGTCGAAGACGCGCGTGGGGCTGAAGATGCGCGCGCTGGCCAACGACCGCGACCTGAGCGCGCTGCTCGGCATCCGCGTGCTCGGCGTCGACACGGTGGCGTGGATCTTGAGCGGTGCCTTCGCGGGCGTGTGCGGGCTGCTGCTGGCCAACATCGTGCGGCTGCAGGCCACGCTGCTGACCTTTCTCGTGATTCCGGCCTTCGCCGCCGCGATCATCGGCCGGCTGCATTCGCTGCCGGCGACCGTGGCGGGCGGCATCGCGATCGGCGTGCTGGAGGCGCTGGCGATCACGGTGCCGGGCTTCGCGGCCTTTCGCACGGCCACGCCGTTCCTCATCGCGCTGGCGATGATCGTCTTCTACCGCGCGGGGACGCGCTCGGCATGAACGCGTCGATCCTCGAAGGCACCATGCCCGCGTCCGACGCAGCACCTGCCGCGCTGGCACAGGCCACGCGCCGCGCCCGCCGCTCGCTCGTGCTCATGGTGGCTTGCGTGCTGCTGATCGGCTGGGCCGTGCCGTGGTTCGCCAATGCGTACTGGATCAAGACGCTCACGTCGTCGCTCGCGCTATCGGTCGCGGCGGCGGGCGTGGCGCTGCTGTATGGCCAGCTCGGGCTGGTGTCGCTGTGCCAGTACGCGCTGCTGGGCGCGGGCGGCTGGGTCGCGCTGCGCGCGGGGCACGGGCTCGGCTGGCCCTTCGAACTGTCGGTGCTCGCGGGCGGGCTGCTGTCGTGCGTCGTGGGCATGCTCGCGGGCCTGCCGGCGCTGCGGCTCAAGGGGCTGTACCTGGCGCTCGTCACGATGATGATGGCGGGCGGCTTCCAGGTGGTCGTCAACGTGACGGGCTTTCCCGACGGCGGCGCGGGCTGGTTGGGCCGCGTGTTCGGCAGCGAGCGGCTGATGATGCCGCGGCCCGCGCTGGCGCTGTCCGATGCCGCGTACTTCCGCTACGTGGCCGTGTGGCTGGCCGCGGTGCTGGCGCTGATCGAGCTGCACCGGCGCACGCGCGCGGGCCGCTCGTGGGCGCTGATCCGGCGCGGGGAGGCGGCGGCGGTGGCGGCCGGCGTGAACATCCTGCGCTACCAGACCTGGGCCTTCGGGCTCGCGGGCTTCTGCGCCGGCGTGGCCGGTGCGCTGCTCGCGGGCGGCGTGGGGCAGCTCGACGGGCGCGCCTTCACGGCGGGCGAATCGGTGATGCTGTTCGCGCTCACGGTGGTGGGCGGCGTGTACCACTGGGCCGGTGCGCTCATCGCCGGGTTGCTGCTGCGCGCGGTGCCGGCGCTGCTGACCGACTTCGGCGTCAACGGCTACCTCGCGATGATCTTCTTCGGCGTGGCGCTGCTGCATGCGCTCATCACGGCGCCGAGCGGCATCGCGGGGCAGCTGATGGGCGTGTTCGATGCGGTGCGCCAACGCTTCGCCGCACCGAAGGACAAGGACGCCGCGCCATGATCCGCATCGACGATCTCACCGTCGCCTTCGGCGGCGTCAAGGCCATCGACGCGCTCACGGCGCAGCTCGATGCGCCCGTGTGCGGCCTCATCGGGCCGAACGGCGCGGGCAAGACCACGCTGGTCAATGTGCTCAGCGGCCTCGTGTCGCCCAGCGCCGGCCGCGTGGCGGTGGACGGCGCCGACCTGCTGGGTCTGAAGCCCATCGCGCGCGTGCGCTTCGGCCTGCGCCGCTCGTTCCAGACCGAGCAGGTGGTGGAAGACCTCAGCGTGTGGGACAACGTGCGCGCGCTGCTCGACCACGTGCCGCACGCGCGCGGCGAGGCCGCGTCGCAGGTGGCGCGCGCGCTGTCGCACACCGGCCTGCTCGACGTGGCGACCGTCATGGGGCACCGCCTCAACCTGTTCCAGCGCCGCATGCTGGAGCTCGCGAAGTCGCTGGTCGGCGCGCCCAAGCTGCTGCTGCTCGACGAGCCCGGCGCCGGCCTCACCGAGCAGGAGGCCGGCGTGCTGCGCCGCACGATCGGCGCGGTGCACACCTTCTGCGGCGCGCAGGTGCTGCTCATCGACCACGACGTCGACCTGATCGCCGCGACCTGCACGCAGACCCTGGTGCTCGACTTCGGCCGCCGCCTCGCGCTCGGCCCCACGCGCGAGGTGCTCGACGATCCGGCCGTGCGCAAGGCCTACCTGGGAACGGAGTGAGAACCCCATGCTGAACGTCACGGATCTGCGCCTGCAGCGCGGCGGCAAGGCCGTGCTGCACGGCATCGAACTGCAGGTGCCGCCGGGCGAGGTGACGGCGCTGCTGGGCGCCAACGGCGCGGGCAAGTCGAGCACCGTGATGGCCATCGGCGGCGTGCTGCCGCTCGCGGGCGGGCGCATCGAGGTCGAAGGCCACGCGCTGCACGGGCAGCGGCCCGAGCGCGTGCGTGCGCTGGGTGTGGCGGTGGTGCCGGAGGGGCATCGCGTGCTCGGCGAGCTGTCGGTGCTCGACAACCTGCGCGCCGCTGCGACCGCGCTGCCCGCGGCCACGGTGGCCGATGCGGTCGAGCGCGTGCTCGGCGTGTTCCCAGAACTGCGCGTGAAGCTCGCGCTGCCCGCACGTTCGCTGTCGGGTGGACAGAAGCAGATGGTCTGCATCGCGCAGGCGCTCATCGGAAAACCGCGCTACCTGGCCATCGACGAACTCTCGCTGGGGCTCGCGCCCGCGGTGGTCAAGCGGCTGGTCGAGGTGGTGCAGCAGGTCGCGGGCGAGGGCGTGGGCGTGCTGCTGATCGAGCAGTTCACGACGGTGGCGCTGGCCGTGTCGAGCCGCGCCTATGTGCTGGAGCGTGGGCGCATGGCCTTTGCGGGCTCGTCGGAAGAACTGCGCAGCCGGCCGGAGATCCTGCACAGCAGCTACCTCGCGGCGGCCTAGGCGCGCTCCTTCTGCGCCTTCCGTGCGGTGGGCATCACGAAGGCCTGGAAGTAGTCGCGCAGCCGCGCGGTGAACTCCTCGGCGATGGCCGAAGGCGCCGACTGCGGCGAGAACGCCATCGACACCTCCACCGGGCAGCGCGGCGACAGCGGCAGGATCTTCAGGTCGCGCGCGAACACCGAAGCCACGTAGGGGTTGACGATGCCGACGCCGGTGCCCTGCGCCGCCATCATGCAGATGGTGACCGAGTAGGTGGTCTCGACCGTGGCGGCGCATTCGATGCGGTGCTGCTGCAGCGTGCGCTGGAACTGCTGGTGGATCTCGTCGTCGGCATTGAGCGTGAGCAGCACCTGCTGCTTCAGGTCGCGCACATGGACGGCGTCGCGGTGCGCCAGCGCATGCCCGGGATGCACGACGCACACCGCGCTGGCCTTGTGCAGGCTGACCGCGTCGAGCTGCGGGTCGTGGAAGGCGGCGGTGCTGAGCGCGACGTCGTACAGGCCGTAGAGCAGGCCTTCGCGCAAGGCGTGCGTGCCGACGGTCTGCAGGTTGACGTGCACTTCGGGGTGCAGCCGCGAGAAGGCATGGATCACCTGCGGCATCACACCGAGCCCGAGCGCCGGCGTGCAGCCCACGCGCAGCGACCCCGCGCCCGACTTGCGCAGCACCGCCACGCTCTGCTCGATGCGGTCCAGGCCCAGGAAGTGGCGCTGCACCGTGTCGAACAGCTGGCGCGCCTCGTGCGTGGGGCGCAGCCGCCCCTTGTGGATGTCGAACAGCTTGAGCCCGGTGGCATGCTGGATCTGCGAGAGCAGGCGGCTCACGGACGGCTGCGTGGTGTGCAGCAGCGCCGCCGCGGCAGTGGTGGTGCCGGTCTGCATCACGGCACGGAAGGCCTCGATCTGGCGGAAGTTCAACGGGCGCGACATGCGGGGCTCCTGGGCTGTACGGCGGAAAGCATGGCATATCTTTTCTGCATAGCCTGTGAATGAAAATGAATTTTTCAGAATGATGCTGCGTTCCTAGACTGCGCCCTATCCACCCCCTCCATCGCGCCGTCGCGGCGCACAGCAAGGAAGACGCATGACACAGCACTGGCCCCGCAGGGCCGCCGGCCTCGGCCTTCTCGCACTGGCCCTGGGCGTCGCCTCGACGTCGCAGGCATCGCAGCCGCAGGCCTACCCCGACCGCATGATCCGGCTCGTGGTGCCCTTCACCGCCGGCGGCAGCTCCGACGTGCAGGCCCGCATGCTGGCCGACCGGCTGGGCAAGCTGTACAAGCAGTCGGTGGTGGTCGACAACAAGCCCGGCGCCGGCGGGCACATCGGCGGCAAGTTCGTGGCCGACGCACCAGCCGACGGCTACACGCTGCTGCTCGGCTCGATCGGGCTGCACGCGACCTACGGCGTGTTCAAGAAGCTGAGCTACGACCCCGCGACCGACCTGAAGGTGGTCACGGTGCTGGCCGAGATGCCGCACGTCGTGGTCGCCCACCCCGCGCTGCCCGCCAACGACCTGAAGCAGCTGGTGGCGCTGGCGCGCAAGCAGCCGGACACGATCAACTTCGGCTCGGCCGGCGTGGGGTCGTCGGTGCACATGATCGGCGAGCTGTTCAAGCTCACCGCCAACGCACCGCTCGTGCACGTGCCCTACAAGGGCAGCACGGCCGCGCTGAACGACCTGCTGGCCGGGCAGATCCAGCTGATGTTCGAGAACCCGCCGACCACGCTGGCCCACATCCGCGGCGGCAAGCTCAAGGCGCTGGCCGTGACCGGCAAGGCCCGCCTGCCGGCACTGCCCGAGGTGCCGACCGCGATCGAGTCGGGCTTCCCGGCCTTCGAGGCCACCTCGTGGACCACGGTGGCGGTGAGCGCCAAGGTGCCCGACGCCATCGCCGACAAGCTCAATGCCGACATTCGCAAGATCGTTGCGGCGCCGGAGTTCCGCCAGGGCCTGTCGGAGCAGGGCATGAGGCCGGTGGCGAACACGCGAGATGTCGCGACGAAGTTCATCGCGGCCGAGAAGCTGCGCTGGGACCAGGTGATCCAGCAAGGCCGCATCGCCGCGGAGTGAACCCATGTCGTCGAACCCACTTCTTGAACAACCCCGTCTCGCGCCCGTGCCCCGCCGCCGCGTGGGCGACGGCGCGCAGCACCATTTCTTCGGCTACTACAACAAGAGCGCCTGGGACCGCAGCGGGCGCTACCTGCTGGCGCAGCAGGTGCCCTGGATGGACGCCGAACTCACGCCGACGGCGGCAGCACGCATCGGCTACTTCGACCTGCAGGACAACGACCGCTTCCATGCGGTGGGCGACACCACCGCATGGAACTGGCAGATGGGCAGCCAGCTGCAGTGGCTCGACGGCGCGCCGGGGCGCCAGTTGGTCTACAACAGCCGCACCGGCGATGCCGATGCGTTCTACCCCGGCTTCGGCGCCGCGGTGCTCGATGTCGACACCGGCGCCAAGCGCCTGCTGCCCCTGCCAATCTACGTGGTGGCGCCCGACAGCCGCTGGGCCTTGAGCGTGGACTACCGGCGCCTGTACATCACGCACCGGACCATCGGCTACAGCGAGGCTGGCGGGCCGTTCGACCTGCCGCTGGCACCGGCCGACGACGGCATCCACGCGACCGACCTGGCCACCGGCACGGCGCGGTTGCTGGTGAGCTACGAGGACCTGCGCCAATTCCACCCGCGCGCGTCGATGGACAAGGCGATCCACTGGGTGAGCCACATCGAGGTCAACCCGTCGTCGTCGCGCGTGCTGTTCCTGCACCGCTGGACCGAGCGCGTCGAGGACGAGACCTGCTTCTTGCACCGCCTGCTCACGATGAACCCCGACGGCTCAGACCTGCGCCTGCTGGAGTGCTCCGACCACCCGCTGCCGCAGCTGGCGGACGACTTCGACCCGACGGCCGTGGGCACCTTCGACTACGAGAAGTCCGAGTACCAGATCTCGCATCCGCTGTGGCAGGACGACGAACACATCATCGTGTGGGGTCCGCACGCCGGAAAGATCCACTACCACCTGTACCACGACCGCGTGGGCGGCGAGGTCCGCGTGATCGGCGACGGCGTGCTGGTGGAGAACGGCCACATGACCTTCTCGCCGGTCAACACGCGCTGGCTGCTGAGCGACACCTACCCCGACGCCCGCACGCACGAGCGCGTGCTGTTCCTGTTCGACATGGCCACCGGCCGTCGCCACGACCTGGGCAGCTTCTACGCCACGCCCGAGCTGAGCAAGGAGAACCGGTGCGACCTGCACCCGCGCTGGCGCCGCGACGGGCTGCAGGTGTGCATTGACTCGGTGCACGAATCGCAGCGGCAGATGTACATCGTCGACGTGTCGGGGATCGTGGGCAGCCCCTGAAGGGGGGCGCCTAGTGCGTGAGCGCCGGCGACATCGCCCGCTGCGCCTCGCGCCGCTGGAACTCGCGCGGCGACACGCCGTACTGCGCCTTGAACACGCGGCAGAAATGCGCGCTGCTGTTGAAGCCCCAGGCGAAGGCGATCTCCGACACCGAGGCGCGGCCGCCCGCGGCCTGGCGCAGCGCCTCGCTGCAGCGCTCCAGGCGCATCTGCCAGATGAAGCGGTCGAGCGTCTGGTCTTCGTCCTCGAACACGCGGTGCAGGTAGCGCTTGGAGCAGCGCAGCTGCTGCGCGATGAGGTCCAGTGACAGGGCCGGGTCGGCCAGGTGCGCGTGCACGAACTGCTTCACGCGCGCCTTCAGCACGCCGGGCAGCGGCTGTGCGCCGAACTGCTCGTCGGCGTGCGTGGCGAGCGTGGAGGCCAGCAGGCCCAGCACGGTGTCGCTGACCGAGCGGCCGACGGCGTTGGGCAGCGAAGGCAACTGGTCGGCCAGCGAGGTGAGGAAGGAGCCGAGCACCGCGTACAGCCCCTGCATGGCCGGCGTGTGGGCTTCGCAGGTGTGCAGGTCGGGCATCTTCATGCCCTTGAACTGCTGGCGCGGGATCGTGATGGCCAGCAGGCGCGAGCGCTCGGGGTTGGTGATGGCGTAGGGCACGCGCGGGTCGTACAGGCTCCAGTCGCCCGGATGCAGGTGGAACTCGCGGTCGCGCTGTGAGATGTGGCCGTGGCCTTCGAGCTGCAGCACCAGCTTGTAGTGCTCGTCGAGCGCGATCTCGCGGTGCGTGTCGGGCCGCGCCACGCGGTGCGAGGGCGCCTCGATCATGAACATGCCCAGGGGCCCGAGCTCGTAGGCGTCCATGCGGGCGTCGAACGGGCCGGGGTCGAGGCACTGCACGCGCAGCGCGCCGAAGTACGACTCGTTGATGCGGCCCCAGCAGGCCTGCCGGTCGGCCGGGTGTTCGAGCCGGGTGCTGAAGTGGTGTGCGTTCATGCCGTGGTTCCCAGGGGGCGCCGGAAGCGCTGGTGCAGGATAGGCAGGTCGGCGCGCGCCATCATCGGTACTTCCACCCGGGGCGGCAGGGGCGGTGCGCTCCCGGTCAACGGCCGGTGCGCGCTGGGTCAATGCCCGCGGTTCACACTTTCTCAGACGACGGGCACGCGGCCCGCGTCGGCCGGGTCGACATTGCGGCGGTACAGCATGAGCGTCGCGATCAGCCCGCAGGCCGCGGCGGCCGTCATCCACAGGCCGGGCGCGCCCTTGTCGCCGGTCATCTCGATCAGGCCCGTGGCAATCGCCGGCGTGAAGCCGCCGAACAGGGCCGTGGCGAGGCTGTAGGCCAGCGAGAAGCCGGCGGTGCGCACGCTGACCGGCATCACCTCGGTGAGCGCCACCACCATCGCGCCGTTGTAGCTGGCGTACAGGAACGACAGCCACAGCTCCACCTCGAGCATGCGCGCGAAGCTCGGTGCGCCGACCAGCCACTTGAGCGACGGGTAGGCCGTGAGGATGGTCAGCACGGTGAACAGCACGAGCAGCGGCTTGCGCCCCACGCGGTCCGACAGCGAGCCCATGACCGGCAGCCAGAAGAAGTTGGAAATGGCCACGCACAGCGTGACGATCAGCGCGTCGGTCGTGCTCAGGTGCAGCACGGCCTTGCCGAAGGTGGGCGTGTAGACGGTGATCAGGTAGAACGACACGGTGGTCATCGACACCAGCATCATCCCGGCGACCACGAGGCCCCAGTTGGCCACCATCGAGCGGAAGATCTCGCGCGCGTCGGGGCGGTGCTTGCGCGCCATGAACTCCTCGGTCTCCTGCAGCGAGCGGCGGATGATGAACAGCACCGGCACGATCAGGCAGCCGACGAAGAAGGGAATGCGCCAGTAGAAGTCGCCGATCTCCTGGGGCGTGAAAGTCACGTTGAGCCAGTAGCCGAGCGCGGCCGCCACGACGATCGCCACCTGCTGGCTGGCCGACTGCCAGCTCACGTAGAAGCCCTTGCGGCCCGGCGTGGCCATTTCCGACAGGTACACCGACACGCCGCCCAGCTCCACGCCGGCCGAGAAGCCCTGCAGCAGCCGTCCGACCAGCACCAGCAGCGGCGCGATCACGCCGATGGTCGCGTAGCTCGGCACGCAGGCGATGAGCAGCGTGCCGACGGCCATCAGCGCGAGCGTGACGATCAGCCCCTGGCGCCGGCCGACGCGGTCGACGTACGCGCCGAGAAAGATGGCGCCCAGCGGCCGCATCAGGAAGCCCGCGCCGAAGGTCATGAAGGTCAGCATCAGCGACGCGAACTCGTTGCCCGCGGGGAAGAAGGCCTTCGAGATCTGCGTGGCGTAGAAGCCGAACAGGAAGAAGTCGAACATCTCCATGAAGTTGCCGCCGGTCACGCGCAGGACGGTGGCGAATTTCGAGGAGGAATGCGCGTTGGCAGGCGCGGAAGTCATGGTGTGTCCCCTGGGGCGGTGTTGTGGGCCCAAGGGTAGGTCGGGGTTCCCGACCGGGACCTGACGAAGGGAGTCAGGTAGCTGTCAATGCAGCGCCGCGCGTGCTTGGGCGCTTGTGCAGGTGCCTTGTGCGGCGCAATCCAAAGGAAGGGTCTTCAGTCCTCATGTCGATTGAAATCGGCCAGGAGTTGCCATGGATCACCGTCGGGGATGGAAGTCGAACTGCTGGTCAGCGCAGCTTGACGGGCTCTGAGACCAGATATTGGCGACGGATTTGAATATCACTGAGTCTCGTGGCGGTCCAGGGATCTTTGTCGGGGCCGTTCAGATAGGTGAACCTGACCTCAACATCAAAATCCCCCTGTGGCTGCTTCAGCGGTGAGTACAAGAATGAGCCGCCATTGAAATAGGGCAAGCCATGAAGCGGGGCCATTTCAAATTGAAGGTTACCCCCGTCCGGGCTCCACCCATGCACGACCTTGAGCTGCAGCAGCTCCTCTAGGCGCTCGCGTGGGATGTTCATTGGGGGACGGAAATCGATCTGGAACCACGCTGGCTCGAAGCCCGCGCGGCCATCCCGTTTCGGGATCGTGCTCACGTCGATGCCGGTCCACTTGTTCAAAAAATCCGAATCGAAATCGAATCTGGAGCTGGTGTTCGGCCTCAACCCCATACCCGTGCCGGTGACAGGAAGCAACTGCTTCAGACTGTCGAACTCAGCCTCGCCGCGAATCACCTGCATGGCCGCACCGATGAACTCGATGGTCTGCTCGCGCTGCGCGTCGGTGTAGCGGAAGTTGTCATAGGCAGCCTGAGCCCTCTGCGCCTCTACCTTGTACGCCGCACGTTGAGCTTTCTTCTCGGCTTCAGTTTGCATGGCTGATTCCTCCCAGGGTACTGCTCTCCCGGGCCTGGACGGCGTAGCGGAGAGCAGTTGTGCAAAAGCCGGGTTCAGGCAGCAGATTGTCAGGATCACCGCTCTAAAGGCGCTCGACCAACTCGTCGCATGCGAAGCTGTCTTCTTCCCAAGGGGGCATGTGGTCGCCAGAGCCGCCTCCCTTGGCCTTAGCCATCGCATCCAGGTCGATGGACAGGCCGCCAAGGCCGACGTCTTAAAGGTCATTTGCGGCCTCTCGTGCACTGCGGCTCTGTTCAAAGCCTCTGTTGTCCGCTCGATGGAAAAAGCCTATTCAGTTCGGTCGCCAGTCGATCGGACCCCAGCAACTGCCACCACGCGTACACAGGTTGCCGCTGCCTGGTCGTGGGGTTTGGGGCATCCATCACTCCTAGCCACTGGCCTTCGCTATAGGTGCATGTGCGCTGCTCAAGGGGGCGAAGCGGTCAAAGCGTCGTCTGCAAACACCGCCGCGCAGTGCCCGTCCTTCGGGGCGCGCTCACCGGTCTGAGGCAGATGGCGGAGCTTCTGGTCGTTGCGCTTCTTGATCTGCTCGGGCGTCAAGTAGTCGCGGATGATTTGAAGACGCACAAGCCTCTGCGCTGTCCAGGGATCCTTGCCCGGGCCGTTCAGGTAGGTGAATCTGACTTCAACATCAAAATCCTCCTGTGGCTGCTTCAGGGGTGAATACAGGAATGAGCCGCCATTGAAATATGGCAAGCCATGGAGCGGAGCCATCTCCCACCGAAGATTTCCCCCGTCCATGGTCCACCCATGTACGACCTTGAGCTGCAGCAGCGTCTCCAGGCGCTCGCGCGGGATGTTCATTTCGGGGCCGAAGTCGATCTGGAACCACACAGGTTCGAAGCCCGCGCTGCCATCCCGCTTCGGAATCGTGCTCATGTCGATGCCGGTCCACTTATTCAAGAAACTCGAATCGAAATCAAATCTGGCGCTGGTGTTTGGCTTCAGCCCGATGCCCGTGCGCAGGACAGGCAGCAAGCGTTTCAAGCTGTCGAACTCGACCTCGCCACGAATCACCCTCATCGCCGCCGCGATGAACTCGATCGTCTGCTCGCGCTGCGCGTCGGTGTAGCGGAAGTTGTCATAGGCATCCTGGGCTCTTTGAGCCTCCTCCTTGTAGGCCTCGCGCTGGGATTTCTTCTCGGCTTCAGTTCGCATGGCTGGCTGCTTCTGAGGTGCCGCTACCCCGACCTCTAAGGGCGTAGCGGAGCGCAGTTGTGCAAAAGCCGGGTTCAGGTAGATGATTGTCAGAATCACCGACCCAAAGGCGCTTGACCAGTTCGTCGCACGCGAAGCCGTCTTCTTCCCAAGGCTGCATGCGGTAGCCGGTGCCACCTCCCTCGGCTTTGGCCATCGCATCCACGTCGATGGACAGGCCGCCGAGGCCCACGTTTTCAAGGAGGTCATAGGCAGCCTTTCGTGCCAGGGGAAGTTCGATTGGAAGAATGTCGGAGAACGCGATGGTGTTGATTTCCATGGAATCCTGACCCGCGATTTCCATCGAATATTGACCCACCCTCTTTGCGAGCCAGCCGGCTCA
>NZ_JBWKYF010000082.1:0-25976 GCF_059423605.1 Variovorax sp. GW460-12-1-14-LB1 | reverse complement strand
GCCGGGGCCGGCGGTGGGGCCGGGAAGGTTTCGCCATTCGGTGTCCTCCTGGTGGTAGAGAAAGCGCGCCAGGGCATCGAGGCGGCCGGTCCAGAACTTCTCGTAGCGCGAGAGCCACACGGCAGCCTCCTGCATCGGGCCCGGCGACAGCTCGCAGCGCACGACGCGGCCCGCCTTCGTGCGCGAGATGAGGCCGGCGCCTTCGAGCACGCGCAGGTGCTTCATGAAGCCGGTCAGCGACATGCCATGCGGTTCGGCAAGCTCGGTCACGCTGAGGCCGCCCTCGCCCAGCGCTTCGAGCACGCTGCGGCGGGTCGGGTCGGACAGGGCCGCAAACACGGCGTCCAGGGCATCTGAGTGAACCATGCGGTTGAGTATCTGGAGCGGCCCGTGGGCCGTCAAGCAATGGGCCGTGCGCAGGAACGGTTTATGCATGCTGCATCGCAGCATCATCCCCCGCGAAGGAGCGCCCATGCTGGACCGAACCGCCACCCAGTTCTCCCACGTCAAGCCCGGTGACACCGAGTACGTCTCGGGCGGGTTGCGAGACTTCTTCCTGTACCGCGACCTCGGCATTGCGGCCGCCACCCACGGCAAGGTGATCGCGCACCTGGTCAAGGCCAACATGGCACCGGAAGCGGGCACCGGCTGGCACCGCCACGAGGCGGACTTCCAGATCGTCATCATGCTCAAGGGCTGGGCGCGCTTCATGTACGAGGACAAGGAGACACGCGTCGAGGCCGGCGACGTGGTGCACCAGCGCCCCGGCATCCGCCACTTTCTCTTCGACTATTCGCCTGACATGGAGTACCTGGAGATCGTCTCGCCGGCCGACTTCAAGAGCATCGACGTCGAGCCGGTCTGCGAGATTCCGCCGCCCACGCCCTGGCCCTGAAACCCACGGCCGGCGCGGCTTTGCGCGCCGATAAACTCCTCGCGTCTCACCAGAAACGACAACAACCGAGGAGAGAGAACTTGCGTATTCATACTGCCCGCCTGACGGCCGGCTTGCTGTTCGCGTGCGCCCTGACGGCCACCAACCTCAGCAACGCCGCATCACCCACCACCGCTTCCACAGCCTCGACCGCGAGCTCGCTCGAAGCCGAGCAGGAAGCCGCCTTCAAGGCCGCCAAGGCCGTGCAGAAAGCCGGCCCCGCCGACATCGTCCTGCGCGACCAGGCCCACCTGAAGCTGCCGGCCGGCTACGTCTGGGTGCCGACGCCCGCCGCCGCGCAGCTCATGCGCAGCATGGGCAACCGCACCGACGACACCTTCATCGGCGCGATCTTCCCCGCGGACGACGGCGACTGGATGGCGGTCGTGAAGTTCGTGAAAGAGGGCTACATCAAGGACGACGACGCCAAGGACTGGAACGCCGACGAGCTGCTCACGAGCCTGAAGGAAGGCACCGAGGCCGCGAACGAGGAACGCGCCAAGCGCGGCATCCCGGGCATCGAGGTCACGGGCTGGGCGCAGAAGCCGCAGTACGACGCCGCGACGCACCGGCTGGTGTGGTCGGCCCTGTCGAAGAAGAAAGGCAGCGACGGCGGCAACCCCGGCGTCAACTACAACACCTACGCGCTGGGCCGCGAGGGCTACCTGAGCCTGAACCTCATCACCAACGCGAACGACCTCGAGAAGTACAAGCCCGACGCCACCAAGCTGCTCGGCGCGCTGCAGTACGACGACGGCAAGAAGTACGCGGACTTCAACGCGTCCACCGACAAGGTCGCCGCCTACGGCCTGGCCGCGCTGGTGGCCGGTGCGGCCGCGAAGAAGCTGGGCCTGTTCGCGGTCGCCCTCGCCTTCCTGGCCAAGTTCGCGAAGGTCGCCGTGGTGGCGGGCGGCGCCGCGCTGTGGGGCCTCACGAAGCTCTTCAAGAAGAAGAGCTGAGCCTGCAGCAGCCCGCCGGGCTCAGCGGCCCGAGAAGCGCGGCGCGCGCTTCTCGGTGAAGGCCTTCACGCCTTCGCGCCCGTCCGCGCTGCCCGCGCGTCGGCGCAGCAGGCGGTGCTCCATCTCGAAGTGTTCTTCGATCGGGCGTTCGGTCGCACCGCCGCACAGCGCCTTGATGCCCGCGAACGATGCGGTGGCGCCGTTCGCCAGCCGCGTCACCAGCGCTTCGGCAGCCGCCGCCAGTTCGGCGTCCGGGTACAGCGCATCGACCGCGCCCGCCGCCAGGCAGCGCGCGCTGTCGATCGGGTCGCTCAGCATCAGCCATTGCTGCGCGCGCACCGGCCCGATACGCCGCGACAGGAAATACGAACTCCCCGCGTCCGGCGACAGCCCGATGGCCGCATAGCCCGTGCGCAGCTTCATCGACTCCGTGGCGAGCACGAAGTCGCCGCACAGCGCCAGCCCCACGCCGGCGCCGCCCACCGTGCCGTTCACCGCCACCACCAGCGGCGCCGGGTTTTGCGCCAGCCGCAGCAGCGCGGGATGCAGCCGGTCGAGGATGGCGTCGACCAGTTCGGGCAGCTTGTCGCCGGCCGCCACGAAGCTGTCGATGTCGCCGCCCGCGCAGAACACGCGGCCCTCGCCCGTCAGCAGGATGGCGCGCGGTGCCGCTTCGAGCACCTCGTCGATGGCCCGCGCCAGCGCATGGCTGCTCGCCAGCGAGACCGAGTTGGCGCGTTCGGGCCGCTTCAGCACGATGCGGCCGATGCCGTCCTGCACGCCCCAGGCAATGCCTTCTTCGAATTGCATCTCAGATCCCCGTCAGCCCGCCGGTGCACATGAGCGTCTGGCCGCTCACGTAGTCCGACTCGGGCGCGCACAGCAGGTACACCGCGCCGGCCGCTTCTTCGGGCGTGCCGCCGCGGCCCAGCGGGATCGACTGTTCCATCATCGCCAGCAGGCCGGGATTGACGCCGACCTTGATCTCGCGCCCCTCGATGTTCGCGGTGGTGGCCTCGGCCGTGCTGGCCGTGAGCCGCGTCTGGATGAAGCCGAAGGCCACGCAGTTCACCGTGACGTTCATGCGGCCCCACTCCTTGGCCAGCGTCTGCGTCATGCCGACGATGCCGGCCTTGGCGGTCGCGTAGTTGGCCTGCCCCGCATTGCCGAAGAGCCCGGCCACCGACGAGATGTTGACCACCTTGCGCACCACGCGCCGGCCCGCTTCGCCCTCGGTTTTCGCCAGCGCACGGATCACGGGCTGTGCGGCGCGCAGGATGCGAAACGGCGCCGTCAGGTGCACGTCGATCATGGCGTACCACTGCTCGTCGGTCATCTTCTGCACGACGCTGTCCCAGGTGTAGCCGGCGTTGTTGACGATGATGTCCAGGCCCTTGAACTCGTTCACCGCCGTGCCCACGAAGCGCTCGGCGAAATCCGGCGCCGACACGCTGCCGACGCAGGCCACGGCCTGCCCGCCCGCGGCGCGGATGGCCTGCACGGTCTCTTCGGCCGGTTCGGCGTCGAGGTCGTTGACGACGACGCGCGCGCCTTCCGAGGCCAGCTTGAGCGCGATCGCACGGCCGATGCCGCGGCCCGAGCCGGTGATGAGGGCGACCTTGCCTTCGAGTTTGGGTGTCATGTCTCTTCTCTCTTCTTTCTTTCGTTCGTTCAAGGGGTCAGCGCAGCGCCACCAGCGCCTCGCCCGCGATGCGCGTCTGGCCGTGCTGGTTGGCGCTGAGCACTTCCACGCGCACGCAGCGCTCACCGCCCAGTTCCAGCTTCTCGACCACGCGGCCGGTGCAGCGCACGGCATGGCCCAGGTGCGTGATGCCCTGGAAGCGCACGTCGAAGCGGCGCAGTTGCGCCTGCGGCACCCATTGCGTGAGCAGCCGGCCGAGCCAGGCCATGCCCAGCATGCCCTGCGCGAACACGTCGGGCATGCCGGCCTTGCGCGCGAAATCGGTGTCGATGTGGATCGGGTTGTGGTCGCCCGAAGCGCCCGCGAAGAGCGCGAGCGTCGTGCGGTTCACCGGCGGGAGTTGCAGCGCGGGAAGTTCGTCGCCGACCTGGACGGTGTCGTAGCGGAGGGTCATCGCTCGTTCTTTCTTCAGTGGCGGCAGACGATCACCGTGCGCAGCTCGGCCACGAGTTCGTCGCGCTGGTTGGTGGCGCGCGAGGTCTTCACGACGAATTCGAGCGCGCCGTTCTTCTTGTCGTAGATGTCGCTGATGGTGGAACGCACCGTCACCGTATCTCCCACGCAGGCGGGGCGGTGGTAGCTGAAGCTCT
This sequence comes from Variovorax sp. GW460-12-1-14-LB1, assembly GCF_059423605.1. NCBI lineage: Bacteria > Pseudomonadati > Pseudomonadota > Betaproteobacteria > Burkholderiales > Comamonadaceae > Variovorax > Variovorax sp. GW460-12-1-14-LB1. The sequence continues at coordinate 21,791 of NZ_JBWKYF010000082.1, read as the reverse complement.
GCTCGCCATGCAGCAGCTTCGACAACGGAATCTGCAGGTCGGTGAGCAGCTGGTCGGAGGCGCCCGAGTCCAGCTCGGCGGCGAACAGGAAGGTGGGCGGCGCCGGCAGGTCGGGGTAGCCGGCATCGCGCGCGGCAGCGGCATCGGTGTAGACCGGGTCGGTCTCGCCGATGGCCTTGGCGAAGAACTGCAGCCGGCTGCGCTCGATGGGCAGCACCGAGGCGGGCAGCTCATGGCCGATCCATTTCTTGTCGATCATGGGTGGCCCTGCCCTCAGACGCGTTCGTACAGCGTGACCACGCAGGCGCCGCCCAACCCGAGGTTGTGCTGCAGCGCCATCCGCGCGCCTTCGACCTGGCGCTTGTCGGCCGTGCCGCGCAGCTGCTGGACCAGCTCCGTGCATTGCGCGAGCCCCGTCGCGCCGAGCGGGTGGCCCTTCGACAGCAGCCCGCCGGACGGGTTGGTGACGACCTTGCCGCCGTAGGTGTTGTCGCCATCGACCACGAACTTCTCCGCGCCGCCCACCGGGCACAGGCCGAGCGCTTCGTAGCTGATGAGTTCGTTGTGCGCAAAGCAGTCGTGCAGTTCGACCACGTCGATGTCCTGCGGGCCGACACCGGCCGCGTCGTACACCTTCTGCGCGGCTTCCTGCGCCATGCTGAAGCCGACCACCTCGCGCATGTCGCGCGCCTCGAAGGTGATGGCGCGGTCGGTGGTCATGGCCTGGGCCTTGATACGCACGCTGCGGTCCAGCCCGTGGCGTTCGGCGAAGCGCGGCGAGCAGACGATGGCGGCTGCGGCGCCGCAGGTCGGCGGGCAGGCCATGAGCCGCGTCATCACGCCGGGCCACATGACCGGCGCGGCCATCACCTCGTCTTCGGTGACGACGGTGCGGAACAGCGCCACCGGGTTGTTCGACGCATGGCGGCTGGCCTTGGCGCGGATCTTCGCGAAGGTCGACATCTGCGTGCCGTACTGTTGCATGTGCGCCAGGCCCGCGCCGCCGAAGTAGCGCAGCGCCAGCGGCACCTGCTCGTTGCCGACCAGCTCGTCGGTGATCGATTCGAAGTGGTCGAACGGGCTCGGGCGGTCGTTGAACACCGCGCCCAGCGCGCCGGGGCTCATGTGTTCGAAGCCCAGCGCCAGCACGCAGTCGGCCGCGCCGCTGGCCACGGCCTGGCGCGCCAGGAACAGCGCGGTCGAGCCGGTGGAGCAGTTGTTGTTGACGTTGACGACCGGAATGCCGGTCATGCCGACTTCATAGAGCGCGCGCTGGCCGGCGGTGGAGTCGCCGTACACGTAGCCGACGTAGGCCTGCTGCACCAGCTCGTAGCCGATGCCGGCGTCTTTCAGGGCGGCGTTGGTGGCGTGCGCGGCCATCTGCGGGTAGGGCTGGTTCGCGCCCGGCTTGGTGAAGGGGATCATGCCGACACCGACGACGTGGACATCCTGGCTCATGAGGGGCTCCTGAAATGAATGAGTGAGTGAAAGAAAAAGAGGAACAGGGCTCAGGCTACGCTTCGTTGGCGCCCTTGCCAAAACGGTTCGCGCAACCGGGTCTTGAGCACCTTGCCCGCACCCGACAGCGGCAGCGCCTCGACCACCGCCACGCTGCGCGGGCACTTGTAGTTCGCGATCAGTGCCTTGCAATGCGTGATGAGCGCGTCGGCCGCCAGCTGCTGGCCCGGCTTGAGCACGAGCACCGCGTGCACGGCCTCGCCCCACTCCTCGCTGGGGATGCCGATGACCGCGCAGGCCGCCACGGCCGGATGCTGGTTGATGGCGTTCTCCACCTCGGCCGAATAGATGTTCTCGCCGCCGCTGATGATCATGTCCTTCAGGCGGTCGACCACGAAGATGTAGCCGTCGTCGTCCATGTACGCGCCGTCGCCGGTGTGCATCCAGCCGCCGCGCACGGCCGCGGCGGTCTGCGCGGGCTGGTTCCAGTAGCCCTGCATCACGTTGGGCCCACGCACCGCGACCTCGCCCACCGTGCCGCGCGGCACCTCGAGGCCCTCGGCGTCGACGATGCGCACCTCGGTGCAGTAGCTGGCGCGGCCGGCCGAGCGCAACTTGCCCCGGCGCTGGCCCTCGGCCGTGTGGTTGCGCGCGGGGTTGACGGTGGCCAGCGGCGACAGCTCGGTCATGCCGTAGGCCTGCACGAAGTCCACGCCCGGAAAGGCGGCCATCGCGCGGGTCAGCACCGCCTCCGAGATCGGCGAGGCGCCGTAGGTGATGCACTTGAGGCTGCTGAGGTCGCGCGGCTCGCGCATCGCGGGATGGTCGACCAGCATCTGGATCATGGTGGGCACCAGCAGCGCGTGCGTGACGCGGTCTTGCTCGATGGCGTTCAGCACCGCCTCGGGGCTGAAGGCCGGAATGATCGCGTGCGTGTTGCCCTCGAGCCAGTGCGGCGCGGCCAGGCCCATGTCGGCCAGGTGGAACATCGGCGCGGCGTGCAGGTAGCAGCCCTCGGGCGCGGCCAGGCCTTCGGCATGCAGGGCCAGCCCCGAGCTGCCCATGTTGGTGTGGCTCAGCATCACGCCCTTGGGAAAGCCGGTGGTGCCGCCGGTGTAGAAGATGCCCGCCAGGTCGTCGTCGCAACGGCCGGCGTCGGGCACCGGCGAGGCGGCCTCCAGCAACGCCTCGTAGCCGAGCATGCCGGGCGGCGCCGGGCCGTCGCCGCAGTAGATCACCTCGCGCAGGCTGCTGGCCTGGCCGCGCATCTGCTCGACCACCGCGCGGAAGGTGTCGTCCACCAGCAGCAGCGTGGAGCCCGAGTCTTCGAGTGAATACAAAATTTCAGCGGCCGACCAGCGGATGTTGCAGGGGTTGAGCACCCCGCCGCCCCAGGGCACGGCCATCTGGTATTCGAGGTAGCGCGCCGAGTTGAGCGCCAGCATGGCGACGCGGTCGCCCGCCTGCATGCCGAGCCCCTGCAGGGCACCCGCCAGGCGCGCGACCCGCTCGGCATACGCGCGAAAGCTCAGGGTGCGGCCGGAAGCGCGCACGGCGATCCGGTCGGGGTGCTGCTGCACGCTGCGGTGCAGCGACTGGGTCTGGTACATGGCGGTTGTCTCCGTTCGGTTCTTGTGTAGGCGCATGGTAGAAACCGCGCCGTGCCGCGGCGATTGCGCATCGCATCGCCCGCATGGCAGAAAACCTCAATCGACACCCGCGCCGCCGTCGGGTCTGATCCGCTCACGCATGCTGCAACCGCCCGTCACCATCCCGATCGTGTTCGTCCAGGGCATGCTCTCGGGCGTGCGCGCGCGCGGCGACAACGCCCCCATCTGCATCGACACCGCGCTGCAGGACGCCGGCATCGCCCCCGCCCTGCTCGATGCACCGGGCGCGCGCGTCACGGCCGAGCAGTACGTCGCGCTGTTTGCGCTGCTGATGGAGCGGCTGGACGACGAGGCCCTGTGCTTCCTGTCGCGCCGCCTGCGCTGCGGCAGCTTCGCGCTCATGACCCGCGCCACGATGGGTGCCCCCACGCTCGAGGTGGCGCTGCGGCGCGTGGCCCGCACCTTCAGCCTGCTGCAGGACGACCTCGAGATGGTGCTGCTGCACGAAGGGCCGCTTGCGGGCTTCGGCCTGCGGGTGCAGGGCATGCCGAGCGCGCCGCTGAACTTCCTGCACGAGCTGATGCTGCGCGTGTACTGGCGGCTCTTTGCCTGGCTGCACGGCGGCCGGCTGACAGCGCGTCGCTTCGACTTCGGCTTCGAGCAGCCGCCCTACGCGGCGCGCTACAACAAGGTGTTTCCCGCGCCGCTGCAGTTCGGCCAGCCGCTGTCGGCCGTGTGGTTCGACGCCAGCGCGCTGGCCACGCCGATCCGCCGCGACGCGCGGGCCATGCGCGACTTTCTGGCCGCCGCGCCGGCCCACGTGATCCTGCCGCCGCTGGGCGAACTGGCCGTGAGCGCGCGCGTGCGCACCGTGCTGCAACAGCACCGCCCGGCCTGGGCCGACCTGGCCACGGCCGCGCGCAGCCTGCACATGTCGGTGAGCACCCTGCAGCGCCACCTGGCCACCGAGGGCACCTCGTTCCAGTCGCTCAAGGACCAGCTGCGGCGCGACGTGGCCATCGTGCGCCTGAACACCAGCACCGTGCCGCTGGCGGCGCTGGCCGAGGAGCTGGGCTTTTCGGACAGCGCGGCGTTCCAGCGCGCGTTCAAGACCTGGACTGGTGGGGCACCGGGGTCGTATCGAAGGCGCCCCAATCCGGAGCCGGACTCGGACCCCGAGGCTTGAAGCTACCCGCCTACCACTTGACCCGCACGCCGAGCGAGCCGTTGATCGAGCTCTTCACCTTGGCATCGCCACCCGACGACCACAGCTTGCCGACTTCGCCGTACAGGCTGGTCGTCTGGCTCAACGCCAGCGTGAAGCCGCCCGCGAGTTCGGTGCTGGTGCCGCCGGTGGGTGCCGCGATGTCGGTCGTGGTCGCGCCATTCACGAAGCGCGCGATGTCGGTGCCGCTCGATGTCTTGTAGACATTGAAGCGGCCGTAGGGCTGCAGAACGCCCATGCCGGTGTCGATCTGGCCCTTGACCCGCACGCCTGCGCGGGCGAGCCAGCCGCTGTCGGCTTGGGGCTGCGCGATGGCGCCGACGATGGCCGAGCTGCCCAGGTCCATGTGGTGGTGGATCAGCTGCAGCTGCGGCTCGATGCGCCAACCGCTGTTGCCGATCGCAAAGGCTTGCCCCACTTCGATCGAGCCCAGCAGGCTGTTCCCCTTGCCGCCCACACCCGCACTGAGCATCGGCTCGACCGTGTAGCGGTGACGGCCGGACTGCACCACGGCATCGGCATAGAAGCCGCTGTCCGCGGTATAGGTGCCGTACACGCCGACGTACTGGCTGCGCAGGTCGTTGCGGCCCACGCCCAGATTGCGGATGCCGCTGGCGAAGCCGCTCACGCGCGCATCGCCGTCGAGCTGGCCGACGTACAGGCCGGCGCGCCAGTTCGGCGTGGCGAGCAGGTCCGTGCCGGCCTGGAAGCCGGTGAGGCGGCCCTTGCTGGTGGGCGAGACGGTGCCGCCCTGCTGGATGTCGATGTCGGTGGAGAGCACGCGGGCCCAGGCGCGGCGGTCAGAGCCCGTCGGCGTGCTCGCGGCGCCCTTCACATCGTCGTCGCCCACGCGCTTGCGCACATCGCCGAGCATCGCGAGGTTGCCCTGGCGCAGCTGGCTCGGCAGTGCCGCGTAGAGCGCAGCCTCCTGTCGGTAGGTGACGACGGGCACGCCCACCGGTTGGCCCGGCGCCACCGCGTCGGTGGTGGAGCGCAGGTACCAGCTCTCGCCTGCGCCCTTCGCATCGGCGGCATGCAGGCGGTACTCGTAGGCGCCTGCGTCGACATGGCCGCCGGCCAGCGAGAAGGCGTCCTTCGTGGTCTGCGCGGTGGTCGTCGCGCCGTTCTGTGCAGTGATGACCTCGATGCCGTTGCCGCTCGTGAGTGCGCCCAGGCCGCCGAGGTTGCCGATCTGCACCTGGGTCTTGCCGCTGGCGATGGCGGTGGGGCCATCGAGCACGAGGCGGTCGGAGGGGCCGGTGCCGTTGAGTGCCGTGCTCAGTTTGAGCACGCCGTTGTTGCCAACGTAGGCCCCCTTGACGGTCAGCGTCGTACCTGCGGTCACAGCGGCCAGCGACACGGTGCCGCTGTTCGCCAGCGATGCCACGGTCTGATTGAAGCCCGCCAGGTCGAGCGTGGCACCTGTGGCCACGCTGTGCGCAGAAGCCGCGCTCAGCGTGTTCACCGCGCCGGCCTTCAACGTGCCCTGCGCCACGTTCGTCGCACCGGTGTAGGTGTTGGCGCCCGACAGCGTCAGCGTGCCCGTACCCTGCTTGGTGATGAATCCACCGCCGCTGATGGCACCGCTCAGCGTGCCGCTGAACGCACCGGTATCGATGACCGGGTCGTTGTTGCCCGTCAGCTTGATGGTGTTGGCAATCGTCAGGCCGTTCGCGCTGAAGCCCAGCGTGGTGTCGTCGTCCATCGACAGCGTGCCGGTGCCCAGTGCCTGGCTGTGGCCCACGTTCAGGCGGCCCTGGCGCAAGGCGGTCCCGCCGGTGTGCGTGTTCTCGCCCGACAACGTGAGCGTGCCCGTGCCGACCTTGACGAGCGAGCCACCGACGCCGGAGATCACGCCCGAGATTTCGGTGTCGGTGTTCAGGGCGCCCGTGGTCAGCGCTTTCGCGCCAAGCAGCACCCGGCCTGCGCCTTCGAGCGAACCGATGGTGGTGCCCGGCGTGCCGAGTTTGGACAGGAAGACCGTGCCACCGGCCTTGTTCACCACGCTCGCCTGGGCGGCCGTTGCGTTGTCGCGCATGTCCAGCGTCCCGCCAGCCTCGTTGACGATGGTCGCCTGCTCGGCGGAGGCATCGTCCCAGAGGTTGGTCGCGCCGCCGGCGAAGTTGGTGATGTGGGCCTTGCCCGCCTTGGCGTCGAACCAGACCGTGACCTGGCCGCCGCGGTTCTCGATGGTGGCGTTGCCGGCGGTTGCGTTGCCGCGGAAGTCGATCGATCCACCGGCATGCGCCACCAGGGTCGCGCGGCCGGCCGAAGCGTTGTCCTGGAACTGGACGAAGCCGCCGTTGCCCGGCTGGGCGGCGCCTGCCGTGATCTGCAGGCTTTCCGCGTCCGCGCTGCCGCTGAAGATCAGGCCGGCGCCACTGCTCACGCCCACGGGGCCGGTGCCCACCGCGCCTGTCACGCCCACATTCAAGGTGCCGCCATCGATCTGCGTGCCGCCCTTGTAGCTGTTGGCCGCCGTGAGCAGCAGCTCGCCGCTGCCGATCTTGCGCAGGCTGCCCGTACCGCTCATCGTGCCCGCGAAGCTGCCGCTGGCCACCTGGTCGAAGGCCACCCGGGCGTCGTTGACGATGGTGCCGCGCAGGCTGGTGGCGTCGCCCTGCAGCGTGCCGGCGCGCACGAGCGTTCCGCCTGTGTAGGTGTTGGCGCCCTTCAGGACCAGCGTGCCCAGGTCGTCCTTCGTGAGGCCTCCCGCGCCGCTCAGCACCGACGCGATGGTGGCCTGCATCTGCGCCCCCGAGGCCGTGCCGTCGCCGACCTTGATGACGGTGTCGGCATTGCCCAGCGTCAGTGCGTCGCCGTTGACGACATAGCCGCTGGTGGAGAACTGCGCGCCGTCGATGCTGATCGCGCCGCCCGTGTTGTCCACCCGGACCGTGCCGGCCGCGCCGCCGAACAGCGCGAACTGGTTCTGCTTCCAGCTGGTGTTGGTCTTGCCGTTGGCGCCGGTCCAGCTGTCGGACGGATCGTTGAGGGTGGAGTTGCCGAGGCGCCAGGTGCCGGAGCCGCCGCTGATCGTGCCGTCGTTGTAGGTGGACGCGTCGCCGCCCGCGCCGTCCCAGAAGCCGAGCGACACGCCCTTGCTGTTGATCAGGTTGATCTCGCCGAGCACCGACGACTGCACGTGCAGGTCGCCGGCCGCCGTGCCTGCGGGCGCTGTGCCGATGTTCAGGCCGTTGTCGATCAGCGAACCGGTGTAGCTGATCAGGCGGTACAACCCAGGCCCGAAGGTGCCGCCGGGCGCCTCTGCCACGTTGAGCGTGCCGTCGAGCACGAGGCCGCCGTTGACCTTGATGAGGTCATTGAGCGGGCCGCCTACCGTGCCGGCCTGGCCCAGTTCGTAGTTCAGGAAGGCACCGGGGTCGAAGCGCAGCATGCCCGTGGTCAGCGTGCCGAGGTTGCTGCCCGGTGCGAGCGTCGCGCTGTTGGCGATGGTGACCTGGCCCGCGATGCTGCCGCCGCCGCTGAGCGTGGCGCCGTTCTTGACCAGCACCGTGCTCGTGCCCGTGGCGCTGCCGGTGGTGTTGTTCACGCGCAGCGTGCCGGCGTTGACTTCGGTTGCGCCGCTGTAGGTGCTGGCGCCCGTCAGTTCCAGCACGCCCGTGCCGTTCTTGGACAGGGTGCCGGTGCCGCTGATGACGCCCGCGTAGCTCAGCTCGCCCGTGCGGTCGAAGACCAGGTCGCCGTCGTTGCTGATGTTCCCCGTGATGCTGCCGGTGGTGCCGCCCGCGCCGATCTGCAGGATGTTGCCGGCCACGACGGTGGTGGTGCCCGTGAAGGTGTTGTCGCCGGTCAGGGTCAGCTTGCGCGCGCCCTTCTGCAGCAGGCTGCCGGTGCCGCTGATGTTGCCGGCGAAGGTGGTGTCGGCGCTGCGGTTGAACACCAGCGCGGCGTTGTTGGCAATGTTGCCGACGATGCTCCCGCTGTCGCGGATCTCCAGGGTGCCGGCGTTGAGGGTCGTGCCGCCGGTGTAGGTATTGGCAACCTCAAGGCTCAGCGTGCCCGCGCCCTCCTTGACCAGGGTTCCTCCACCCGTGATTTCCGCGCGCACCGCCAGCGTGGCGGCCTGGGCGTCGAACACGTTGTTGCCAGCACCCAGGCCGATCTTGTAGCCCGCGCCAGGCGTGAGGGTCAGCTGGCTGCCGCTCGCACCACCGCGGTAGGTGACACCGGCAACGGTGACGTTGTCGCCCAAGGTCACGGTGTAGCTGCCAGTGGCATCGCTGCCCGCCGCGAACACGGCGCTCGAGCCGTCGATCCACGCCACGGTCGGGCCAACTCCGCCCGCGTCGACGTTCCAGAAGCGCTGCGCATTCGTACGGCCCCACACGCCCGATGGCGCGCTGCCGCCCGCGCCAGCCGATGTGCCGTCCAGGTCCCAGTAGTAGGTGCCGGCAGCCAAGGTTACCGGCGTCAGGCGCAGGGTCGTGTTGCCATCAGACGGGAGGCCACTCGAGTACCCAGCCACGTACGACGTGTAGCCCCCGAGCGCGCTCGCCAGGCTTCCGCCCCAGGCGACTTGGCCGCCTTGCCCCGCCAGGATGGCGGCCAAGCCCGCGTCATTGAGCGCCACGGTCAGCGCGCTGGAATTCGGCGTCGAAGGCGACACCTCGGCTTGGCCGATGGCGAGGCCGCTTCCCAGTTCGTCGAACCTCGCGAGGTCGACGCCGGGAGAGGAGAGCCCTGGAATGTCGCCCGTGTACCGGTGGAATTGCAGCACCGTGCCTGCGGCCGGTATGCCACCCAGGCTGAAGGCATTGAACTGAAACGCCGCCGTGATCACCTGGTCCGGCGCCAGGGACAGGTTCGGTACGTTGAAGACAAAGTACGACCGGTAATTTCTGCAGGCAGAAGTGCAATCCGAGCCCGTGACGTAGTTGTAGTTCCCCACCACATGAGGATCGACATCGCTCTGCCACCCCCGGTCGGACGTGTTGAGCATGATGTCCGGCACTGCGGCTGCGGCGCCCACCCCGGCCAGCAGTCCCGCCGCCGCCAGCACAACACCGCCCGCGAGCTTGCCGCGTGCGCGCGTGAGTTCGGAAACAGCCACCCAGGCCCCCAACGACGAGTTCCAGAGGCTGCGATGTGCTTTGTTCATGGGGAGAAAAACCTTGAAAAGAGAGGCCGACTGCACCAAAAATGGGCAAATCGTCAGGAAACGTTTATTTTTGTAAATAAACTGTTTCCGACCTATCACCAGAACTGGTTATTCATGCACCCCGTCGCCTTGCTGGGTTTTCGGAAACTTCCGAACGTCCAGCAATCCGGCGCGACAATCCGCCGCATGGCCACCGCACCCGAACTCCCTCCCCTCAACCGCCAGTTCGTCGCCCATTTCGGCGAAATGGGCAGCAAGTGGGGCATCAACCGCACCGTCGGACAGATCTACGCGCTGATCTTCTTGTCGGAGCGCGCGCTCAATGCCGACGAGATCGCCGAGCTGCTGGAGTTCTCGCGCTCCAACGTGAGCATGGGCCTGAAGGAGCTGCAGGCCTGGCGCCTCGTGCACCTGCGCCACCACGCGGGCGATCGCCGCGAGTACTTCGAGGCGCCCAAGGACGTGTGGGAAATCTTCCGCGTGCTGGCCGAGGAGCGCCGCCGCCGCGAGATCGAACCCACGCTCTCGATGCTGCGCAACGCGCTGCTCGAATCGCCCACGAGCGACGCCGAGCGCCACGCGCAGGCCCGCATGCGCGAGATGCACGACCTGATCGACCGGCTGATGAAGTGGTTCGACGACGTGCAGCGCCTGGCGCCCGAGACTGCGATGCAGCTCATGGGCATGGGCGCGACGGTGACGAAGGTGCTGACGCTGAAAGACCGCCTCACGGGCGGTGCGTCGAAGAAGAGCAAGGGCCCCGCGGGCGAAGACTGAGCCGCGCGGGACGAAGAGCTACACCTTCACAGCCGTTCCTGCCCCTGCGGGGCTTCCGGCAGGCCGAGCTTTTCCTTGCGGATAGCCTCGTCGTCCATGAGTTCGTACCACATGGCGTTGAGCACGGCGAAGGCGGCTGCCAGCGGCAGGCCGAGGATCCAGGCGAAGTACCACATGTCTTTTTCCTTCCCGTTTCAGTAGGCGTGTCCGCTCTCGTCGCGGATGGCTTGTTCGTCGACCTTGCCCCACAGCACGTGGTAGACCCAGGTGGTGTAGGCCACGATGATCGGGATGAAGATCGCGGTGACCACCAGCATGATGAACAGCGTCAGGTGGCTCGACGACGAATCCCACACCGTGAGGCTGGCGCGCGGGTCGATCGACGAGGGCAGGATGAACGGGAACATCGACGCGCCCACGCTCAGGATGATGCCGGCGATGCCCAGCGCCGCCGTGAGCAGCGCGAACCCCGGCCGGCGCAGCACCAGCCCGAGCAGCGCGCCCAGCGTGCCGACGAAGCCCGCCGCCGGCGCGGCGATGGTCCAGGGGTGCGCCGCGTAGTTGCCCATCCAGGCACCGGCATGCAGTTCGACGGTCTTGAGCATCGGGTTCGACGGGCCCACCGCGTCGACCACGCTGCTGATGCGAAAGCCCCCGATGCCCATGGCCAGCCACACGCCGGCCAGCGCGTAGAACACGAGCGTGAGCACCGCCGCGACCATGCCGTAGCTGCGCGCCCGCTCGGCCACCGGCCCGGCGGTCTTGAGCAGCAGCCAGGCCGCGCCGTGCATCACCAGCATCGCCACCGACACCAGCCCGCAGAGGATGGCGAAGGGGTTCAGCAGGCCGAAGAAGCTGCCGTCGTAGAAGATGTGCATGTCGGCGCCGAAGCGGAACGGCACGCCCTGCAGCACGTTGCCCACGGCCACGCCGCAGATCAGCGCGGGCACGAAGCCGCTGAAGAACAGCACGCCGTCCCAGCGCGCGCGCCACTGCGGCGACTCGCGCTTGCTACGGAACTTGAAGGCCACCGGCCGCAAGATCAGCGCCGACAGGATCACGAACATCGCCAGGTAGAAGCCCGAGAACGACACGGCGTACAGCTGCGGCCAGGCCGCGAAGACGGCGCCGCCGCCCAGGATGAGCCATACCTGGTTGCCCTCCCACACCGGGCCCACGCTGTTGATGACCACGCGCCGCTCGATGTCGTTGCGCGCCGCAAAGGGCAGCAGCATGCCGGCGCCCAGGTCGAAGCCGTCGGTCACCGCGAAGCCGACCAGCAGCACGCCGATCAGCAGCCACCAGATGAAGCGCAGGGTGTCGTAGTCGAGGAGTGTGTGGAGGATCATGCGGCGCTCCCGGTCGAGGCAGAAGAGGAAGACGTGGCGGCACGCGCCGGCGGAATGTGCGAGCGTGCATCGCCCTCGGTGGGCGCATGCTCGACCTCGGGGCCCTTGCGGATGGCCTTGAGCATCAGCTTCATCTCGATGATGAGCAGCGTGGTGTAGATCGCGATGAAGCCCGCGAGCGTGATCAGCAAGGTCGTCACGCCCAGGTTCGACACGGCCACCGCGGTCGGCAGCACGCCTTCGATCACCCAGGGCTGGCGGCCGAACTCCGCCACCAGCCAGCCGGATTCGATGGCGATCCACGGCAGCGGAATCGCCCACACCGCCACCTTGAGCAGCCAGCGGTGGCGGTCGAGCGCACGGCGCGCCGACAGCACGAAGAAGGTGCCCGTCAGCAGGATCAGCAACATGCCGATGCCCACCATCACGCGGAACAACCAGAACAGCGGCGCCACCTGCGGCACGGTGTCCCATGCGGCCTTGGCGATTTGCTCGTCAGTGGCCTGGCGCGGGTCGTCCACATAGCGCTTGAGCAGCAGCGCGTAGCCCATGTTGATGCCGTTGTCCTCGAAGTCGCCGCGCACGCCCTGCGTGACCTTGTCGGTGCCGCCGGCCTCGCGGATCTTCTGCAGCGCGTCGTAGGCCTTCAGGCCCTCGCGGATGCGGGCCTCGGCGCGCTTCACGAGCTCGTCGATGCCCGGCATCACGGTGTTGAGCGAGCGCGTGCCGATGAGGCCCATCACCGCCGGGATGTGGATCGCGTAGTGCGTCTCGCGCGCCTTCTGGTCGGGGAAGCCGATCACGGTGAAGGCGGCGGGCGCGGGCTGCGTCTCCCACATGCCTTCGATGGCAGCCAACTTCATCTTCTGGTGTTCGCCCGAGAGGTAGCCGCTCTCGTCGCCGAGCACGGCCACCGACAGCGCGGCAGCCAGGCCGAACGATGCGGCCACGGTCATCGAGCGCTTGGCCAGTTCGATGTGGCGGCCCTTGAGCAGGTACCACGCCGACACGCCGAGCACGAACACCGCAGCGCACACATAGCCGGCCGACACGGTGTGCACGAACTTGGCCTGCGCCACCGGGTTGGTCAGTACGGCGGCGAAGTCGGTCACCTCCATGCGCATGGTCGCGGGGTTGAAGGCCGCGCCCACGGGGTTTTGCATCCAGCCGTTGGCGATGAGGATCCACAGCGCCGAGAAGTTGGAGCCGATGGCCACGGCCCAGGTGGCCGTGAGGTGGCCGACCTTCGAGAGCTTGTCCCAGCCGAAGAAGAACAGGCCCACGAAGGTCGCTTCCATGAAGAAGGCCATGAGCCCTTCGATGGCCAGCGGCGCGCCGAAGATGTCGCCGACGTAGTGGCTGTAGTAGCTCCAGTTCATGCCGAACTGGAACTCCATCACGATGCCGGTGGCCACGCCCATCGCGAAGTTGATGCCGAACAGCACGCCCCAGAACTTGGTCATGTCGCGCCAGATGACGCGCCCGGTCATCACGTAGACCGTCTCCATGATGGCCAGGATGATCGACAGTCCGAGCGTGAGCGGCACGAACAGGAAGTGGTACAGCGCCGTCACGGCGAACTGCAGGCGCGAGAGCGCGACGATGTCAAGGTCCATGGGGGCTTCCTTTATGTGTTCTGTTCGTTCGTTGCTCGGTCGGTCAACTCATCAATCGGGGCGCAGGCCGCGCAGCACGGCCTCGAAGGCCTCCGTGCCACGGCGCAGGTCGGCGACGATGCGGCCCTGCGCCATGCACACGAGGCGGTCGGCCAGCGCGGCTTCGCGGCGCAGGTGCGTGGCGATCAGCAGCGTGCGCGGGCCGGCCTCTTGCGCCAGGCGCTGCAGCACGTCGTGCGCGGTGGCGGCGTCGAGCGCCTCGGTCGGTTCGTCGAGCAGCCACAGCGGCACGGGCCGCAGCAGCAGCCGCGCAAGTGCGAGCCGGCGTGACTGCCCGCCCGAGAGGCCGAGGCCGCCTTCGCCCAGGCGCGTGTCGAGGCCGGTGGCCAGCGCGCGCAGGTCGGCGTCGAGGCCGGCGGCGTGCAGCACGGCCCACAGGCGCTCGTCGCTGGCTTGGGGATCAGCAAGGCGAAGGTTGTCGCGCAGGCTGTCCTGGAAGAGTTCGGTGCGCTGGGTCAGCAGGCAGGCCGGCTGCGCCTGCACCTGGCCGGCGCGCGGCGTGAGGTCGCCGGCAATCACGGAGAGCAGCGTGGACTTGCCCGCGCCGCTGGCGCCGATCAGCGCGACGCGCTCGCCCGCGTTCAGATGCAGCGACACGCCGCTGAGCACTTCGACGAGACTGCCGGGGTGCATGACGGTGAGTTTTTCGACCTGCACCGCCGCCGTTCGCTCGGCGTGGGGCGGACGCGCACCCTCTTCCACTGACGGGTCCAGCCGCGGGGCCAGTCGGCGCACCGCCAGCCACGTGCGCCCGGCGTCGAGTGCACCACGCCGCAGCGCCGCGAAGGGTTCGGTGGCGGTGAGCGCGATCAGCAACGCGAGCGCCGCGCCGGGGGCGCCGATGACGCCTTCGCTCACGAGCGCGCCGACAGCCAACAGCACGCCGACCAGCGTCAGCGTACCCGCGCTGCCGTAGGCGAAACCCGCCGCGGCTTCGAGCTTGTTCAGCGCGAGGTCGGCCTGCGCGAGGTGCGCGTCGGCATTCATGAGCGCGGCGCGCTGGGCGTCGAGCCGGCCGGCCATTGCGAGGTCGGCCTGGCCTGCGACCAGGTCGACAGCCCGCGCGCGCAGCGCTTCCACGGCATGGGCGCGCTGCCGCGCCGGCTGCCGCGCACGACGAGCGATGAGGTACGCCAGCCCCCAGCCGATGGCGCAGAGCCAGAGCGCGATCGCCACGCCCATCCCCACATGCATGAAGCCGAGCACGATGCCCGCCAGCAGCGCCGCGCCGAACGCTGCAGCGGCGGGCACGAACAGGCGCAGGTAGAGCGACTCGAGTGCGTCGATGTCGGACGTGAGGCGGAACAGCAAACGCGCCGGCCGCATCAGCAGGTCGCGCGCGGCCTCGGGGCGGGCCCAGCCGCGGAACAGCCGCACGCGCAGTTCGGCAAGCACGGCGAAAGTGGCGTCGTGCGTGACCAGCCGCTCGCCGTAGCGCGACCCCGTGCGCCCGAGCGCCAGCAGCCGGATGCCGGCCGAGGGCATGAAGACATCGAAGGTGAAGGCGGTGGCCGCATGCAGGCCCGCGAGCGCGGTCGCGGTGATGAACCAGCCCGACAGGCCCAGCAGCGCCATGCCCGCGAGCACGGTGACAGCGGCCAGCAGGCAGCCCAGCAGCAAGGCGCGCGGCTGGGTCGCGAGGAAGGGACGCAGCACGAGGCGCAGGTCGCGCCAGCGGGGAGCGTGGCGGCTCATGCGGCCTTCTCCACCAGCGGCTCGGGGCCGAGGTTCACCGTGCGGTCCATGCGCGCGGCCAGCACCGGGTCGTGGGTCGAGACGATCAGCGTCCGGCCGCGGGCGAGCGCCACCAGCGCGTCGGCCACGCGCGCGGCGGTGGCGGTGTCCAGGTGGGCCGTGGGCTCGTCGGCCAGGATCAGGTCGGCATGCGGATGCACCGCGACGCGCGCCAGCGCCAGCCGCACGGCCTCGCCGCCCGACAGGCCGCTGCCGCCCTCGCCCAGTGCGGTGCCGGGATGGGCCTGCGCCACGTCCTCGAGCGCCGCGAAACGCATCGCCTCGGCGACCTCGGGCGCGCCGATGTCGGCACGGCCCAGCGCCACGTTGGCTTCGACCGATCCGGCGAAAACGTGGGGCCTCTGCCCCATCCACGCCGTGCGCTGGCGCAGCGCGGCGGCCGAGTGTTCGGTGAGCGGCACGCCGCCGATGGCGATCTCGCCGCGCGTGGCCGGCATCAGCCCGGCCAGCAGCGAGAGCAGCGCGGTCTTGCCCGATCCGCTGGGGCCGGCCAGCGCGACATGCTCGCCGGCGCCGATGCGCAATTCATAGCCATCGAAGAGCGGCGTCGACTCGCCGGGCCAGGAGAAATGCAGCCCATGGACCGTCACCGCAGGCGCAGCCCCTGCCCCGGCGGCGCCAGTCGCTGCGCGCGTGACCGCGACGCCCGCGCCGGGCAACGGCAGCGCGCCGCCTTGCAGGTCGTCGAGCGCCTGCAGCGCCGCCTCGCCGGCCGCGCGGTCGTGCCAGACCGCCGACAGCTCGCGCAGCGGCTCGAAGAACGCCGGCGCCAGCAACAGCACGAACAGGCCTTCGCCCAAGCTGAGCTGCTGGCCCCAGGCGCCGAAACCGAGCGAGCCCAGCAGATGGAAGCCAATGTAGACCGCGACCAGCGCCACGCCCAGCGCGGAGAACAGCTCCAGCACAGCGGACGACAGGAACGCGATGCGCAGCACCGCCATCGTGCGCTGGCGCAGCGACTGGGCGGAGGCACCGAGCCGGTCGGCCGTGGCGTCGACCGCGTCGAGCGCGCGCAACGTGGCCAGGCCGCGCAGGCGGTCGAGCAGGAAGGCGTTCATGCCGCCCATCTCCACCATCTGCGCCTCGCTGGCCGCCTTGACGCGCCAGCCGACGATGGCCATGAAGATCGGAATCAGCGGCGCCGCCACCAGCAGCACCAGCGCCGCGGCCCACGAGAACCAGGCCACCGCCGCGAGCAGGAAGAGCGGCACCACCGTCGCGCGCCAGCGCGCGGGCTGGTAGCGCACGAGGTACGGCACCAGCGCCTCGGCCTGTTCGGCGAGCACGCTGGCCGCAAGGCCCGAGGGCGCGCGTTCGCGATCGAGCGGCGAACCGGCCGCCAACGCGGCTGCGGTCTGTGCACGCAAGGCCGTCAATTGCGCCCGCGCGCGCCCGAAGGTGCGGCGCACGCCCCAGGCTTCGCAGCCCGCGCGCAGCAGGCCGAGCAAGAGGATGCCCGCCGCTGGCCACAGCACGGCCGCCATGCCCTCGCCGCTGGCCAGGCCCTGAACCGCCATCGCCAGCAGCGCCGCCTGCGGCAGCCACGCGAGCGCCGCGACGCCTTGCACCACGCTGCCGATGTCGGGCGACGTGAAAGCCTTCAACGGCGATCGTGGCGGCGATGGTTCTGTCATTCCTTGAGTTTGTGTATTTTCAGTATTTACTGAAAGATTCACAATCATACACAACAGGGGCAGTTCGCGCAGACTGCCCGCTCTGAAGCCCGAAGGCAACAGATTTGCAAAGGAATGGGGAGAAAAAGGTCCACGCCCCAGCGGACGCGGCGCCTTTCAGTACGACACGATGAGGCCGCTGACGAGCAATGCGGCAAAAAGTGTGCAGACGCTGCGCAGCGACGCCGGCCGGGCTTCGACCCCGCGGTACAGCAGCACCGCCGCGCCCACCGACAGGCCGAAGGTCGCGACCATGCCCAGCAGGTCGACCCACGGCCCGTGCGGCCCCAGGCCCGCCACCAGCGCGTTCACGGCGAGCAGCACCGGGAAATGGATCAGGAACAGCGAATACGAAATGCGCCCCAGCTGCTGCAGCGGCACGGCCGCCGCGGGCCAGTGGGCGGGCGACAGCCACTGCCGGCGCTGCGCCACCGCGATCAGCAGCGCGGTCACCAGCGCGATGGCGATGCGGCTGCGCCAGTCGATGGCAAGCGCGCCCGCCCCCACCAGCGCCAGCAGCGCGACGGCGCTGCACCAGGTGCTGGTGCGCGTGGCGCGGCCGACCCAGAAGGCCAGCATGCCGAGCCCGTAGGCGCCGAAGAAATAGAACGCCGTTTCGTCCAGCCGCGCCTGCCGGTTGAACAGCGCGAGCGACGCCACGGCCACGATGAACACCAGCGCCACCGGCGCCCAGCGCGCGGCCGAAGTGGGTTGTCGCAACACGGCGGGCAGCCCGACCAGCGCCAACGCCAGCGCGAACAGCTGGAAGTCGATGGCCACGTACCAGACACCGGTCGACAACGACTCGTAGTTCAGCAGGTCCTGCAGCAGCAGCCCGTGCGCCAGCAGCTGACCGAGGCTCGGCTCTGCCGGCACCACCTCTTCACCCAGCCATGGCCGCGCCACTTCGGCCACCAGTACGCAGACCGTGAGTGCCGCCAGGTACGGCATGACCAGCCGGCCGTAGCGCTGGAAGATCCGCGAGAACGGCCGGTCCACGCGCAGCACGCCGTCGGGCGCCAGGCTCGCCGTGGCCAGGAAGCCGGCGATCACAAGAAAGACCTGCACCGCGAGCCGGCCGTCGTTCGCCAGCCAGCCGAAGAAATCGGGCGCCAGCACCTGCGCGCCGGCCGGCATCGGGCCGTAGCGCGCGAGGTGGTGCCCCACGATCAGCGCACAGGCCAGGCCCTTGACCACGTCGAGCAGCGGCATGCGCCCCTGCCGCGCGGGCACAGCCCCGCCGCCACCGCTCGCAGCGGAGGTCGATGCCGGTGCGTGCGAACCGTTCAAAGTGCCAATCGCTGTCGTGCTTCCTGGTATTCGCGCTTGAGCTTCTCGATGAAGGCGCCTGCGCTCGCCACTTCGGTGATGGCGCCGATGCCCTGGCCCGAGCCCCAGATGTCTTTCCAGGCCTTGGCCTTGCTGCCTTCGCCGCCGCCGAAGTTCATGGTCGTCACGTCGCCTTCGGGCAGGTTGGCCGGGTCCATGCCGGCCTTGACGATGCTGGGCGCCAGGTAGTTGCCGTGCACGCCGGTGAACAGGCTCGAGTAGACGATGTCGTCCGAGTTACCGTCCACGATGGCCTGCTTGTACTCCTCGCTCGCGCGCGCCTCTTCGGTCGCGATGAAGGCGGTGCCGATGTAGGCGAAGTCGGCGCCCATGGCCTGCGCCGCGAGCACCGCGCCGCCGGAGGCGATGGAGCCCGACAGCGCGATCGGGCCGTCGAACCACTGGCGGATTTCCTGCACCAGCGCGAACGGGCTCTTCACGCCCGCATGGCCGCCGGCGCCGGCTGCCACGGCGATGATGCCGTCGGCGCCCTTCTCGATCGCCTTCTGCGCGAACTTGTTGTTGATGATGTCGTGCAGCGTCACGCCGCCGTAGCTGTGCACCGCGTCGTTCACGTCGGTGCGCGCGCCCAGCGAGGTGATCACGATCGGCACCTTGTACTTCACGACCATCTCCATGTCGTGTTCGAGGCGGTCGTTGCTCTTGTGGACGATCTGGTTGATGGCGAAGGGCGCAGCCGGCTTGTCCGGGTTGGCCTTGTTGTAGGCCGCCAGCTCCTCGGTGATCTCGATCAGCCACTCTTCGAGCTGGGCGGCCGGGCGGGCGTTGAGCGCCGGCATCGAGCCGACCACGCCGGCCTTGCATTGCGCGATCACGAGCTTGGGGTTGCTGATGATGAAGAGCGGCGAGCCGATGATCGGCAGCGGGAGGTTCGCGAGAACAGAAGGCAGCTTGGACATGTCGTCTCCGGGAAGGGGTTCGGTTTTATAAGAGCAAGGGGCCGCTGCCGCCCGTCAGATCGGCGACAGCGGCGGGTGCGTCAGAACGCCTCGAGCGCCAGCGCCGTGACGCTCTCGGCACCTTCGACGATGCTGTCGCGGATGCCCGGCACCTTGTTCAGGATGTGCTCGGCGTAGAAGCGCGCGGTGGCGATCTTGGCCTGCATGAAGGCGACGTCGACATTGTGCGAGGCCTGGTCCTGCGCCACGATCAGCGAGCGTGCCAGCTGCCAGCCGGCCACGAGGTTGCCTGCCAACATCAGGTACGGCACGCTGCCCGAGAACACGGCGTTGGGCGAGGCCTTGGTCTGGCCGGCGACGAAGTCGACCACGTCGATGAAGGCCAGGCGCGCGGCGGTCAGACGTTTGAGGACGGCGGCGGCCGCGGCGCTGTCGCTCTTGGCGAGTTCGGCCTCGGTCTTCTCGATCTGCGCGGCGATCGCCTTCGCGGTCTGGCCGCCGTCGCGCGCGGTCTTGCGGCCCACGAGGTCGTTGGCCTGGATCGCGGTGGTGCCTTCGTAGATCGTGAGGATCTTCGCGTCGCGGTAGTACTGCGCCGCGCCGGTCTCCTCGATGAAGCCCATGCCGCCGTGCACCTGCACGCCCAGCGAGGTCACTCCGAGGCTCATCTCGGTGCTGTAGCCCTTCACGAGCGGCACCATGAATTCGTAGAAGGCCTGGTTCTGCTTGCGCGCGTCGGCATCGGGATGGTGGTGCGCGGCGTCGTAGGCGGCCGCGGCCACCGAGGCCATCGCGCGGCAGCCTTCGGTATACGCGCGCATCGTCATCAGCATGCGCTTCACGTCCGGATGGTGAATGATGGGCGCGCTGGCGTTGATGGAGCCATCGACCGGGCGGCTCTGCACGCGGTCCTTGGCGTAGGCCACGGCGTGCTGGTAGGCGCGCTCGGCGATCGCGATGCCCTGCATGCCCACGGCGTAGCGGGCCGAGTTCATCATGATGAACATGTACTCGAGGCCGCGGTTTTCCTGGCCCACGAGGTAGCCGACGGCACCGCCGTGGTCGCCGTACTGCAGCACAGCGGTCGGCGAGGCCTTGATGCCCATCTTGTGCTCGATGCTCACGCAGTGCACGTCGTTGCGCGCGCCCAGCGAACCGTCGGCGTTGACCATGAACTTCGGCACCACGAACAGGCTGATGCCCTTCACGCCTTCGGGCGCGCCGGTCACGCGGGCCAGCACGAGGTGCACGATGTTCTCGGCCATGTCGTGCTCACCGTAGGTGATGAAGATCTTGGTGCCGAACACCTTGTAGGTGCCGTCGGGCTGCGGCTCGGCGCGGCTGCGCACCATGGCCAGGTCGCTGCCGGCCTGCGGCTCGGTGAGGTTCATCGTGCCGGTCCACTGGCCGCTCACGAGCTTCTCGAGGTACACGGCCTTGAGCTCGTCGGAGCCGGCGGTGAGCAGCGCCTCGATGGCGCCGTCGCTCAGGAGCGGGCACAGCGCGAAGCTCATGTTGGCCGAGTTGAGCATTTCGCCGCAGGCCGCGCCGATGGTCTTGGGCAGGCCCTGACCGCCGAAGTCCGCCGGATGCTGCAGGCCCTGCCAGCCGCCCGACACGTACTGCGCGAAGGCGTCCTTGAAGCCCTTGCTGGTGGTGACTTCGCCGTCCTTGAACGACGAGGGGTTGCGGTCGCCTTCGACGTTCAGCGGCGCCACCACGTCCTGGTTGAAGCGCGCGCATTCTTCGAGCACGGCCTGTGCGGTTTCGAGGCCGGCGTCTTCGAAGCCGGGCAGCTTGGCGATCTCGCCGATGTTGGCCAGGTGTTCGATGTCGAACAGCATGTCCTTGAGGGGGGCGGTGTAGCTCATGTCTTCTCTCCAGGGGCCGCGGTGGGGGGCGGCAGATGTAAAAAAGGCATCGCGAACGATGCCTTCTGGCTCAATGCGTTGAAGCGATCAGAGCGCCTTCACGAGTTCCGGCACGGCCGTGAACAGGTCGGCCACGAGGCCGTAGTCGGCCACCGAGAAGATCGGCGCTTCTTCGTCCTTGTTGATCGCGACGATGACCTTCGAGTCCTTCATGCCGGCCAAGTGCTGGATCGCGCCCGAGATGCCCGCGGCGATGTACAGCTGCGGCGCGACGATCTTGCCGGTCTGGCCCACTTGCCAGTCGTTCGGGGCGTAGCCTGCGTCCACTGCGGCGCGGCTGGCGCCCAGGCCGGCGTTGAGCTTGTCGGCCAGCGGCGTCATCACTTCGTTGAACTTCTCAGCGCTGCCGAGAGCCCGGCCACCGGAGACGATGATCTTGGCGGCGGTCAGTTCGGGGCGGTCGCTCTTGGTGACTTCACGGCCGACGAAGGCGCTCTTGCCGCTGTCGGCCACGCCTTCAGCGGTTTCAACGGTGGCGCTGCCACCGGTGGCGGCTGCGGCGTCGAAGCCGGTCGTGCGCACGGTGATCACCTTGGTGGCGTCGGTGCTTTGCACGGTGGCGATGGCGTTGCCGGCGTAGATCGGGCGCTCGAAGGTATCGGGGCTATCGACCTTCGTGATGTCGCTGATCTGCGCCACATCGAGCTTGGCAGCCACGCGCGGTGCGACGTTCTTGCCGTTAGCGGTCGAGGGGAACAGGATGTGGCTGTAGTTGCCGGCGATCGCCAGCACCTGGGCTGCGACGTTCTCGGCGAGGTTTTCAGCCAGGCTGGCGCTATCAGCAGCGATCACCTTGGACACGCCGGCGATCTGCGCGGCGGCCTTGGCGGCTTCGGCGGCGTTGGCTCCGGCCACGAGGACGTGGACGTCGCCACCGCAAGCCAGCGCGGCGGTCACGGTGTTGAGGGTGGCCGGCTTGATGCTGGCGTGGTCGTGTTCGGCAATGACGAGTGCGGTCATGTTCGT
>NZ_JBWKYF010000081.1:0-26541 GCF_059423605.1 Variovorax sp. GW460-12-1-14-LB1 | reverse complement strand
CCCCTTCAGTCGAAAACGAGCTGAACGACCGTGCGCCCCGGTCGGCTTTCGATCGCCAGCCGGGCTCCGATGGCGGCGGCGCGCTTGGACAGCGCCTCCGGCACCTCGGTGGCGTCGAAGCCCACGCCGTTGTCGATCACCCGCAGGCGCACGGCGCCGTCGCGCGCGTCAGCCTCGATGCGCAGCGCGCTCGCATGGGCATGCTGCAGCACGTTCGAGATGGCCTCGAACAGCAGGAACTGCAGCTGCCGCGTGGCGTGGGCGTCGAGCTGCGTCACCGGGGGCAGTTCGTCCACGCCCCACTCGAAGGCGATGTCCGCAGCGGCCAGCCGGGGTTCCAGCCGGTAGCGCAGCGCCGCCAGCAGCGCGCCGATGTCGCCGGGCGGCAGGTGGATGGAGTCGATCGACAGCTTGAGCTGGTCGAGCGAGTCGCGCAGGGTGCGCAGCAGTTCCTCGGGGCTGGTCTGGCCCGACTGCAGCTGGCGGATCGCCGAGCTGATGTGCGAGCCCACGCCGTCGTGCATGTCGCGCAGGATGCGCTCGCGCTCGTGGGTGCGCGCCTGGTCGCGCGCCACCTCCTCCAGCTCGGCGTAGGTGGAGGCCAGTTCGCGCTCGCGCTGCGCCACCCGGTCGGCCAGCGTCTTGACCCAGCCGCGCGCCTGCACGCTCGCGAAGTGGAAGCGCCGCAGCACGATCAGCAGCAGCGCCACGCCGAACATCACCGAGGAATAGCGCACCCAGGTGGTTTCGCCGTAGGCGTCGCTCAGGCGGATCACCAGCCAGTCGCGCGTGCCGAAGGCCACCGTGACCAGCGCGGCGCCGGCCACCAGCAGCCGCTCGACGCTGGGCCGGCGCACCGTGGCAACGGCAAAGGCGATCACGAAGCCGACGACGATCGTGATCTCGACCGCCAGCCAGGCCGTGAGCCACCGCGGCTCCTCGCGGTTCAGCGCCAGCCAGGTGAACACCACGGTGCCGGCCACCACGGCCGCCGTCGGCCAGCGCACCCAGCGCGTGCGCGGGCTCTGGGCCCAGTCGGCGAGGTGGTAGCAGAACATCATGGCGGAGGCGGCCCAGCCCGCGTAGCAACCGGCCATCAGCACGCCCCATAGCTGCCACGGCAGCGGCGGCTCGGGAATCATGGCGTCGGCCACCCGCAGCGCCCAGCAGAACTCGGCGACCGCGGCCCAGAAGTAGAGCGCGTCGCGCTGGCGGCGGCCGGTCGCGCCGGTGTCGACCTGGGTGAACCACAGCGCCAGCGCGATGCTGCCGACGATCAGGCTGAACGCCGTCAGCAGCACCGACCCCGTGAAGCGCCAGGCGTAGGCGCCTTCGAACAACGCGGTGCGCACCGGCGTCGCCGGCCCGATCGTGAGGCGCGACAGGCCGGCGCGCCGTTCGCTGTCGGCGCGGATGCGGATCTGCAGCAGGTTCTCGCCCTCTTTCAGCAGCCGGCCGGGCACCGGCACGTAGACGGGGGCCTTGGCGTAGTCGGCGCGGTTGCCCTGGCTGAGGTCGCCGTAGGACTGCAGCAGCGCGCCATTGAGCTGCACCTCGAAGACGCTGCCGGCACGGGGAATGAAGACGCCCCAGGGCACCTCGGGCAGGGTCTCGACCCGGAACGGCAGCTCGAAGCTCGCGAAGCCGGTGCGGCCGCGGTGCCGGCGGTCCCAGTGGTAGGACAGGTCGACCGCTTCGGTCTGCACGACACCGTCGATGGTGGTGGTCACCCTGGCGTGGCGCAGTTCGATCGGCCCCTGCGCCTCCCCTGCGGCGGCGCCCCCCGCGGCGAACAGCGCCGCCAGCCCGAGCAGGCACAGGAACGCCAGCCGCCGCAGCATCCGCCCTCAGCCCGGGTGGGACAGCAGGCCGAGGCGCGTGGCCTCGAACACCGCTTCGCTCTTGGAATGCACCGCGAGCTTGCCGTAGAGGTTCTTGATGTGGGTCTGCACCGTGTGCACGCTCAGGCCCTTGAGGCGCGCGATCTCGGCGTACGAGAAGCCGCGCGCGATCAACGTCAGCACCTCGTGCTCGCGCGCCGAGAGCAGGCCGCGGTCGGCCTCGTCGAGCGCCGTCTCTGCCGGCGCCGCGCCGGCGGTCCCCGGCACGGCCGCCTGCAGGCTGCGGTACTTGGCGAGCACGCGGCGCGCGATCATGGGCGAGATCGGCGAGGCACCGGCCTTCATCTCGACGATGGTCTGTGCGATGTCTTCCGGTGCGGCGTCCTTGTGGATGTAGCCGACGGCGCCGGCCTCGATGCTGGCCAGCACGTTCTCCTCGTCGCCGAAGACCGACACCACCAGCGGCTCGCAGCCGGGAAAGCGCGCGACGGCGTCGCGGATCACGTCGAGCCCGGTGCCGTCGGGCATGCCGAGGTCGACCAGCAGCACGTCAGGGATGGTCGCAGTCGCGGCCAGCCAGCTGCGCGCTTCCTGCACGGTGCCGGCGCTGCCGAGCCAGAACAGGCGCGGGCTGCGCTGCACGCTGGCCTCGAAGAAGGCGCGTGCGCGGCTGTCGTCCTCGACCACGAGCACGCCCCAGCGGCGTGGCATCCCGTCATCCTGTACCTCGGTGTTCATGGGATGAAGCATAAGCCTGGGCACCCACCGCCACGCGGGGCCTGCCTCCCTCGTTCATGGGATGCCCCCTGCCAGATGCGTCACGAAACTTGTCTCTTCTTTCCGCCCTTGCGCCGCACCGCCGCCCCCTGCGCGGCCGCACCGTGAATACTTTCGAATTCCAGCCACGCCCTCGCGGCCTTCTCATGGGCCGATTCGCAGGGATTTGTGGGGTCACCGCGCCGTGAGCGGTGCGGACCTCATGCAAAATTGTCTGAATCCGGCCACGGGGCGCGACCAGCGCACCCCAGTCACCTCCTCCCATGGAACCGCAAACCACCCATCTGTTGTATCTGCACGGCTTCCGTTCGTCGCCCCGCTCGACCAAGGCGCGGCTGGTGGCGAAGCACGTGGCGCGCGAGCACCCGAACCTGGAGTGGTGGTGCCCGCAGCTGCCGCCGTCACCGCACGATGCGATCGACATGGTGATGAAGGGCATCGCGCACTGGCCGCGCAAGTCGATGGCGGTGATCGGTTCGTCGCTCGGCGGTTTCTACGCCACCTACGTGGCCGGCATGACGCGCTGCCGCGCCGTGCTGCTCAACCCCGCGGTGCACCCGGCGCGCGACCTCACGCGCTACATCGGCAGCCAGACCGCCTGGCACGATCCGTCCGAGCACTTCTATTTCCAGCCGGAATTCATCCAGGAACTGCGCGCCATGGAAATCGGCGCGCTCACGCGGCCCGAGCGCCTGTTCGCGATCATCGCCAAGGGCGACGAGGCGCTCGACTGGCACGAGATGTCGGCACGCTACCCCGACAGCCGCATCAAGCTGCTCGAGGGCGGCGACCATGCACTGTCCGATTTCGAAAAAGCGCACCTCGACGACGTGATGGCCTTCATCAACCCCGTCT
This sequence comes from Variovorax sp. GW460-12-1-14-LB1, assembly GCF_059423605.1. Lineage (NCBI taxonomy): Bacteria > Pseudomonadati > Pseudomonadota > Betaproteobacteria > Burkholderiales > Comamonadaceae > Variovorax > Variovorax sp. GW460-12-1-14-LB1. Next base: position 23,068 of record NZ_JBWKYF010000081.1, on the reverse strand, counting down.
AGCGTTCGCCCCGGGCCTGGAAGCGCGCCCTATCCCGCGTGGGAGAATCGCCGGATGTTTGTATTGTTTGAAGAAGCCGGCAAATACCTCGGCGGCCGCATCCTGTCGGAAGCCGAAGCCTCGGCACAGGTCGAGCTCGAGACCGGCAAGCGCGTCAAGGTCAAGGGCGCCAACATCGTTCTGCGTTTCGAGAAGCCAGCCCCAGCCGAGCTGATGGCGGAGGCGCGCACGCTCGCCGCCGCCATGGACCTCGACCTCGCCTGGGAATTCGCAGCCGAAGGCGAGTTCGGCTTTGCCGACCTGGCGGCCGACTATTTCAGCGACAAGCCCTCGCTGGCGCAGCAGGCCGCCGCGCTGTTCGCGCTGTTCGAGGCGCCGCACTACTTCCGCCGCGCGGGCAAGGGGCGCTTCAAGAAGGCGCCGGCCGAAATCGTGCAGCAGGCGCTGGCGGCCATCGAGAAGAAGAAGGCCATCCAGGCGCAGATCGTCGAATGGGCGGGGCAACTGGCCGAGGGCGTGTGCCCGCCGCCGATCCGTGAGCAGCTCTACAAGATCCTGTTCAAGCCCGACAAGAACGCGCCCGAGTACAAGGCCGTGGTCGACGCCGCGCGCGCCACGCAGCGCCCGCCACTCGACCTGCTGGAGCGCGCTGGCGCCATCGATTCGCCCTACCAGTTCCACTGGCGGCGCTTCCTGTTCGAGAACTTCCCCAAGGGCACCGGCTTCCCCGCGCTCGCGGCGCCAGCCGTCGCCGACGACCTGCCGCTGGCCGAAGGCGTGCGGGCCTTCTCGATCGACGACTCGCAGACCACCGAAATCGACGACGCGCTGTCGGTGCAGGGCATGGGCAGCGGCACCATCACGGTCGGCATCCACATCGCCGCACCGGGCCTGGCGCTGACGCCGGGCAGCGCCATCGACGCCGTGGCGCGTGCGCGCATGTCCACCGTGTACATGCCGGGCTACAAGATCACCATGCTGCCCGACGAGGTGGTCGACACCTACACGCTGCTCGAAGGCGGCGATCGCCCGGCGGTGTCGCTCTATGCGCGCTTCGACGAAGCCACGCTCGAGCTGCAGGCCACCGAGACGAAGCTCGAGCGCGTGCCGATCGTTGCCAACCTGCGCCACGACCAGCTCGACGCCGTCGTCACGCAGCCCTGGCTCGAAGACGCCACCTTCAACTCCGACAACACCCCCGACGCCGCCGCGAAGCTGCGCGCGCCGCTGTCCTTCCTGTTCCGCCTGGCCAAGCACCTGAAGGCGCAGCGCGAAGTGGTGCGCGGCAAGCCCGAGAACTTCAGCCGGCCCGACTACAACTTCCGCCTCGTCGGCAACGACGGCGCGGAGCCTACCGGCAACGAGCAGGTGCAGATCAGCACGCGCCAGCGCGGCGCGCCGCTCGACCTGATCGTGTCCGAGGCCATGATCCTGGCCAACAGCAGCTGGGGCGGCTGGCTCGGCGAGCTCGGCGTGCCGGGCCTGTACCGCAGCCAGGCCAGCCTGGCGCCCGGCATCAAGGTGCGCATGGGCACGCGCGCGCTGCCGCACGCGGGCCTGGGCGTGAAGAGCTACGCCTGGAGCACCTCGCCGCTGCGCCGCTACACCGACCTCGTGAACCAGTGGCAGATCATCGCGGCCGCGCGCCACGGCAAGACCGCCGCGCTGGCCGCGCCCTTCAAGCCGAAGGACGCCGACCTGTTCTCCATCCTCTCGGGCTTCGACGCGGCCTACGCCACGTACAACGCCTACCAGGGCGGCATGGAGCGCTTCTGGACGCTGAAGTACCTGCAGCAGCAGGGCATCACCGAGCTCGAGGCCACGGTCATCAAGGACATTCCCAACGGCGCGCTGGTGCGCGCCGACACGCTGCCGCTGGTGTTCCCGGTGGCCGGCCAGCAGGAGCGCGGCGCGCGCGTGCGCGTGAAGCTCGGCGAGATCGACGAGATCGCGCTCGACGTGAGCGGCACCGTGCTCGAACGCTTCGACGTGCCGCAGGCCGATGCCGCAGCCGCTGACGGCGGCGAGGACGACGAGGAAGAAGTCGCCGGCCCGATCGCCATCGCGGTCGACCTGAGCGACACCGAGGCCGCACCCGACCCGGCGACGACCACGCCTGCATGACCCCCGGTCGAACGACCGGAGACACGCGACCCCTGGAGGAGTTTCGAGAATGAATCTCAAGGACCTCAGCACGCTGCAGATCGCTCTGGGCGTGTCGGTCATCGCGCATGCCGCGTTGCTCGCGGTGCGCTTCGTCGATCCCGAATCGTTCAACCGGGTCTTCAGCGAAACCCCGCTCGAGGTGATCCTGGTCAACAGCAAGACCAACGACAAGCCCGACCCCGCGGCCCGCGTGATGGCTCAGACCACGCTCGCGGGCGGCGGCGACCTCGACAAGGGTCGCGCCACCAGCCCGCTGCCGCCGTCGAGCTTCACCACCATGGGCGACTCGTTCGAAGAGTCGCGCCGCCAGGTCGAGGCCATGCAGGCCCAGCAGATGCAGATGCTGGCGCAGCTCAAGCGCGAACTGGCCGCCATGCCCGTGCCCGATCCGCGCCAGGCCGGCGACCCGACCGAGGCCGCCGCGCGCGAGGAAAAGCGCCGCCAGATGGTCGCGCTGCTCGCCGAGATCGAGCGCCGCGTGAACGAGGAAAACGCGCGCCCCAAGAAGCGCTACCTGAGCCCCGCCACGCGCGAGGCCGCCTACGCGCTGTACGTCGACACGCTGCGCCGCCGCATCGAGGTCAAGGGCACCGAAAACTTCCCGACCGCCGCCGGCAAGAAGCTCTACGGCGAACTCAAGATGACCGTCACCATCAACCACGACGGGCGCGTGCTCGACACCGTGGTCGACGAGAGCTCGGGCAACACCACGCTCGACCGCCGTGCCCAGGCGATCGTGCGCAGCGTCGGCAACTTCGGCAAATTCACCGACGCGATGCGCAAGCAGACCGACCAGATCGTGCTGCAGTCGCGTTTCAAGTTCACGCGCGACGAGACCATCGAGCTGTCGTCCCAATAGCAACAGCATCCCCAGCAGAACACGGAGCATCGGCCATGGATCAGTACTGCGTCATGGGCAACCCCGTCGAGCACAGCCGCTCGCCCCGCATCCACGCGCGCTTTGCCGAACTCTGCGGCCAGCCCATGGCCTACGGCCGGCGCCTGGTGCCGATCGGCGCCTTCGCCGAAGGCCTCGCCGCCTTCCGCAGCGAGGCTGCCGCGCAGGGCGACACCGCACGCGGCTGCAACGTCACCGTGCCCTTCAAGTTCGACGCCGCCGCGCTCGCGCAGCACACCAGCGAGCGCGCCACGCTGGCGCAGGCCGTGAACACGCTGCGCTTCGAGGCCGACGGCAGCATCCACGCCGACAACACCGACGGCATCGGCCTGGTCAACGACATCGTGCGCAACGCCGGCGTGCCGCTGGCGGGCCGGTCGCTGCTGCTGATCGGCGCCGGCGGTGCGGCGGCGGGCGTGCTCGGGCCGCTGCTCGACGCGGGCGCCGCGCACGTCGTGGTGGCCAACCGCACGCTCGACAAGGCCATCGCGCTGGTGCAGCGCCATGCCGCGCTCGCGCTGCGCCACGGTGCCACGCTCGAGGCCTGGGCGCTCGACGAGGTGCCGGGCGACTTCGACGTGGTGGTCAACGCCACCGCCTCCAGCCTCGCGGGCGACGCGGTGCCGGTGCGCGCGCAGGTGCTGCGTCCCGGCGCGCTGGCCGTCGACATGATGTACGGCCCCGCCGCCGCAGGCTTCATGGCCTGGGCCGAGGCGCACGGCGCGGTCGCGCGCGACGGCCTCGGCATGCTGGTGGAGCAGGCCGCCGAAGCCTTCGAATTCTGGCGCGGCGTGCGCCCGCCGTCGGCGCAGGTGCTGGCCGAGCTGCGCGCCTTGCTCGCCGCCGGCGCATGAAGGGCCTGCTGCGCCTGATCGCCTGCCTCGTGGTGGCGGGCCTGGCGCTCGAACTGTTCTTCGTGGTGCGCATCGCGGCCATGGCGGTGATCGATCCGCAGAGCACGGCCTTCCAGCGCTCCGAGGCCTGGCGCGTCGCCCTCTCGCAGGGCCGCGACGGCGGATGGCGCCAGGACTGGGTGCCGTACACGCAGATCAACGACACCCTCAAGCGCGCCGTGATCGCGAGCGAAGACGCCGGCTTCGTCGACCACAACGGCGTCGAGTGGGAAGCCATCGAGCGGGCGCGCCAGCGCAACGCCCGCGCCGAGCAGCTGGCCGCCAAGCGCATGGCGCGCGCGGCGGCACGCGGCAAGCCGGCGCAACCGGCCCCGCTGCGTGGCGGCTCCACCATCACGCAGCAGCTCGCGAAGAACCTGCTGCTGTCGGGCGAACGCACCATGCTGCGCAAGGGGCAGGAGCTGGTGCTCGCCACGCTGCTCGAGGTGCTGCTCGACAAGCGGCGCATCCTCGAGATCTACCTGAACAACGTCGAATGGGGCGAAGGCGTGTTCGGCGCCGAGGCCGCCGCGCAGTACTACTTCAGGAAGCCGGCCGCGCGCCTGAGTTCCTACGAAGCAGCGCGCCTGGCCGTGATGCTGCCGAGCCCGAAGTTCTTCGAGCGGCGGCCCAATTCGTCGTACATCAACGGACGGGCATCGACGATCGTGGCGCGGATGCCGGCGGTCGACCTGCCCTGAGCTTGCGCACCGCGCCTTCCACCACCAGCACGGCGACGAAGCCGATCGCGTAGGCCAGCACGTCCCACCAGTCGGCGGTGGCGCCGAGCACGATGCGCAGCGCGCGGTTCGGAATGTGCAGGTGCCACGTCGATGCCAGGAACTGCCCCAGTTCGACCAGCAGCCCCACGCCGAAAGCCGCCAGTGCGAGCGGCAGCACGCGCGCGGCGACGAAGGTCTTGAACACGAGGTACACCCACGCCACGGCCAGCACGTCGCCGAAGAAGCTTCGCACCCAGCCCCAGCGCGCGCCGACGGTGGCCAGCAGCACGAGCAGTACAAAAAGGGCCACCGCCCACGCCAGGGAAAGAAGATCGAATCGCCATCGCATGGCCCGTATCATCGCCTCCATATGCTGGCAAAGCTCACAGGTTGGTTGCTGCTGGGAATCGTCCGATTGCTCACCGGCGCGCAGGCGCGCTGGTACGGCTGTCCACCGAAGGCCGAGCAGCGCATCTACTTCGCGAATCACCAGAGCCACGCGGACCTCGTGATGATCTGGGCCGCGCTGCCCGAGGAGCTGCGCAGCATCACGCGGCCCATCGCGGCGCGCGACTACTGGGCCAACACGCCGGTCAAGCGCTGGATCACGACGGAGGTGTTCAACGCGGTGTATGTGGAGCGGGCGGCCACGGGGGCTGCGCCGGTTGCGCCACCGCCGCCGGTAGCACCGCCACCCGCCGCGCCCATCGCCCCGGCCGAGCGCATCGAGCCGTCGATGGAGCCGCTGCTGCCGATCGAAACTGTGTCTCACGCACCAGCTGCCGAAGGCCCGCAGGAGATTCAGGGCCAGCTCGACCTTCCCGCGCCCCCGCCGCCTCCACCACCGGTCGCACCGCCGCCCGCCATCGAGCCCGAAGCGCCAGCCGCCGCGCCCGAGCCCCCTGCCGCCGATCCGCTCGCCCCGCTCATCGACGCGCTGCGCAGCGGCGACTCGATCATCATCTTTCCCGAAGGCACGCGCGGCCACACCGGCGAGCCGCAGAAATTCAAGTCGGGCCTGTACGCACTGGCGACGATGTTCCCCGACGTGGTGCTCGTGCCGGCCTGGATCGACAACGTGCAGCGCGTGATGCCCAAGGGCGAGATCGTGCCCGTGCCCATCCTGTGCTCCGTCACCTTCGGCGCGCCGATCCGCGTCGAAGCAGGCGAAGAGCGCCGCCCTTTCCTCGACCGCGCCCGCGCCGCGGTGATCGCCTTGCGCGACGTCTGAAGGTATGAACCAGTTCCTGCGCAGCCTCAGCCCGACCCAGCAGGTCGCGGCCCTTTTCCTGATCGTCTTCGGTCTGCTCTTCATCGTGAGCACCGCCGTCTTCTTCCTGAGCTTCAAGGAGCGGCGCAACCCGGTGCACGACGAGTCGTGGCAGGCCGAGCTGGCGCATTTCCGCGCGCTGCTGGGCACCACCTGGTTCATGGTGATCGTGTTCTGGATCGGCTGGGCGCTGGGCGAAACGGTGGCCACCGTGCTGTTCGCGCTGATCGCGTTCTTTGCGCTGCGCGAGTTCATCACGCTCTCGCCGACGCGCCGCGGCGACCACCGCAGCCTGATCCTCGCGTTCTTCGTGGTGCTGCCGATCCAGTTCTGGCTGGTGGCCACCGCGCGCTTCGACCTGTTCACGGTGTTCATCCCGGTCTACGTGTTCCTCGCCATCCCGGTGGCGAGCGCGCTGGCGAACGACCCCAGCCATTTCCTCGAGCGCAACGCCAAGCTGCAGTGGGGCATCATGGTCTGCGTCTACGGCATGAGCCACGTGCCCGCGCTGCTGCTGCTGACCTTCCCGGGCTACGAAGGCAAGAGCGCGTTCCTCGTGTTCTTCCTGGTGTTCGTCGTGCAGACCTCGGTGCTGGTGCAGCACCTGATCTCGCGGCGCATGCAGCGCACGCCGTTCGCGCCGAACGTGAGCCGCAGCTTCAACTGGACCAGCTGGGGCGTCGGCATCGTCGTGGCCAGCCTGGTGGGCGCGCTGTTCTCGTTCATCACGCCGTTCAAGTTCGGGCAGGCGCTCGCGGTGTCGATCATTGCCTGCGTCGCGGGCTCGATGGGCCACCTCGTGATGAAGGCGCTCAAGCGCGACCGCGGCATTCCGAACTGGGGCCAGAAGGGCGTGGGCGTGACCGGCGCCAACGGCCTGCTCGACCGCGTCGACGCACTGTGCTTCGCGGCGCCGATCTTCTTCCATTCGATCCGCTGGTACTTCAACGTCTGAAGCACCAGGCGGGCGGCGGGCGATCAGACCTTGCGCCGCACCACCCGATCGAAGGCCTGCTTCGCGCGCCGTCCCAGGGCCTTCGTCTTCAGTGCCTGAAGCTCGCGCTTGAGCCGCGGGCGCTGCTCGGCCGAAAGCGCCGTGCCGAAGCGCTCGAGTGCCAGCTCCAGCGCCTCGCGCTGCGCCGCCACCCGCCCCTGCCGGCCTTCGGCCTCGGCCAGCCATTCGCAGGCATTCGCGACGCGCTCGCGCAAGGCCGCGTCGCCCGACTCGCCGAAGCGCGCGATGAGCACGCGGTAGGCCTTGGCCTGGCCGGCCAGGTCGTCCATCTTGTCGAAGGCCTTGGCCTTGTTGATCAGCGACTTGGCGGCCCACAGCTGCAGGGCGCTGTCCCGCGCCATCGCCGTGCGCGCGATCACCTCGTCGTAGCTGGCCACGGCCTCGGCGAAGCGGCCCGCGCGGCGCAGCACGGCGCCCTTGCGGAACAGCGCACCGGCCACGCGCGCGCGCAGGTCGGGCAGCTCGGAATTGCCCCAGCGCGCAACGATCTCGTCGTGCACGCGCATCTCGTCCGCGGGCCGCGCGAGGCGGTCGAGCGCGGTGCTCTTGTATTGCAGGCACAGCGCCACCTGCGACTGCATTTCGGTGGAGACATCGGCGCCGTAGCGCGCGTCCATTGCATCGGCCGCTTCGACGACCTCGGCGAAGTGCTCCAGCGCCAGCAGGCAGAAGGTCTTGTGCGACAAGGCGCGCGCGCACTGGCGGCGCATGAGCGGGTGCGGCGAGGCGGCATGCGCCGCGAGCACCTCGTCGAACAGCGCAATGGCTTCGCGCGATGCGCCCGCGTCACCGAGCTTGCGGCCTTCGCGGACGGTGTCGCACGCCGCATCGAAGAGCTCGGCCGGCAGCTCGCCGGCGTCGAGCCCGCCGGTCTTGCGCAGGCGCTTCAGGCAGGCCTCGCGCCCGGCCATCGCCTTCACGCGCAGCTCTCGCAATTCGGGCGTGGCGCCGTCGCGCGACGCCGCCACGAGCGGCTCGTACACCGCAAGCGCCGCCTCGGGCCGGCCCAGCAGGTCGAGCAGCACGAAGCCTTTGTGCAGCAAGGTGGTGGCCACGGTGCGCTGCACGACGGCGTCAGCGTCGTGCGCGAAAGCACCGAGCAGGCGCTCGCAGGCAGCCAGCGCGGCCTCGCCGTCGCCCTGGTCGCGCAGCCCCACGGCCCACTCATGGGCGCGCACGGCCGCGAGGCGGCGCACCTGCGCGGAGGCGTCGTGGCCGTAGCGATCGAGCAGCCAGCCGACCAGCTCGGCGCGGCGCGCGACCTCGTCGAGCCCGAGGCCGTCGAAGAACAGGGCCAGCGCGCGCACGCCTTCCAGCCGCAGTTCGGGCGCGGCATCGGCCAGCCCGGTCTCGATCTGGTCGGCCACCTGCAGGCACAGCACCTGCGCCTGCGTGTGCTGCGCCAGCTCGCGCAGGTTGAGCACCGCGGCCAACCGGGCCCGCGCCACGCGCAGGACCACGCCGGCGTCGGCGCCGCCCTCGAAACGTTCGATGGCCGCCTCGAGCGTGGCCAATGCGTCCTGCGGCAGCCCGCGGTGGTGTTCGATCTCGGCCTTGAGCAGGCGCGCGTCGAGCCGCCACGCATCGAGCGCGGCATCGGCCTGCGCATCGAGCTGCTCGCTCATGAAGTCACAGGCCTCGCAGCGCGCCGCCGCGTCGTCGATGAGCCAGGTGCGCTGGTACAGCGCGTGGGCGATGTGCGCGCGGATCTCGGACTCGCTGCGCCCGCCGTGCGCGGCCACCAGGCGGTCGAGCGTGGCCAGCGCGTCGGCCGGGCGGTGCAGCTGGCGCAGCACGTGCGCGAGCAGCCGCAGCGCCTGGCAACAGGGCACGACCACGCCGGCGTCGGGCAGCGCACCGAACTCGGCGATCAGCCGGCTGCAGGCGGCGATCGCCTCGCGGCGGCGGCCGAGGTCGCTCAACAGCTCCGCCTGGCGAAAGCTCGCGGCGGCGCGTTCGGCGGGAGATTGCTGCTGGTGCGCGGGCAGGGCCGGGGCGTCGTTCGATGGCTTCGGTTGCTGCTGCGCGGAGGACTCGACTACATTCACCTTCGCTTCCTTGTGTGGCGCGCCCCGCGCGGAGCGGGGCGGAATGCAAGAACGGCGGATTCTGCCCGCGATCCCCCACGCATCGCGCGCGAATTCGCACCTTCTTCAACCTTCCTCACCCAGGCTTAGGCCTTTACGCTTCCTTTTCATGCGGATCCTCGGCATCGACCCCGGTTTGCAGACCACCGGCTTCGGCGTGGTCGATGCGGACGGCCATGCGCTGCGCTACGTGGCCAGCGGCACCATCAGCACCCGGCACCTGGGCAGCGGCAACCTGCCGGCGCGCCTGAAGGTGCTGTTCGACGGCATCGGCGAGATCACGGCGCGCTACCAGCCCGAGGCGTCGGCGGTCGAAATCATCTTCGTCAACGTCAACCCGCAGTCGACGCTGCTGCTGGGCCAGGCGCGCGGCGCCTGCGTGACGGCGCTGGTGAGCCACAACCTCTCGGTGGCCGAGTACACGGCGCTGCAGATGAAGAAGGCCGTGGCCGGCCCCGCCCAGGCCGCGAAGGCGCAGGTGCAGGAGATGGTCAAGCGCCTGCTCGACCTGCCCGGACTGCCGGGCGCCGACGCAGCGGACGCGCTGGGCATCGCCATCACGCACGCGCAGGTCGGCCGTTCGATGGCGCGGCTCGCGGAGGCGGCCGAGCTGTCGAAGACCCACGCCGGCACCTACCGGCAAGGGCGTTCGCGCTGAGGCTTCAGCGCACGATGTAGCGCAGGTCGCCCAGGCGCCGGCGGCGTTCGCGCACCTCGACAGCCACGGCGGGCGCATCGCCTGCCAGCGCGCGCGCGATCCAGCCGGCCAGTTGCGGCATGTCCTCGGGCGTGAAGCCCAGCCGCACGATCTCGGGCACGCCCAGGCGCAGGCCGTTGATGTCGCCGTCGACCGGCGCGATCGGCAGGCCGATGCCGCAGGCCAGCAACCCGCCCTGGGCCAGCTGCTTCGCGGCACGCTGTCCGCCGCCCCAGCGCGCGGCCTCGAGCGCGAACTGGTGCGACTGCGTGAAGCCGCGCGCCCTGGCGAACACCGGCAGGCCCTGCGCATCGAGCGCGCGTGCCAGCGCCTGCGCGGTGTCGCGCATCGCCGCCGCATAGGCCACGCCGTGCACCTTCCAGTCGAGCAGGCCACGGGCCAGCGCCGCCGTGCGGCCCGCGTCCGAGTTGGCCGTGAGGCCGGGGTAGGCGATGGCGTCGATGCGCTCCATCAGCGCCGCGTCGTTCGACACGATCAGCCCGCCGGCCGGGCCGCCCAGGCTCTTGTAGGTGCTCATCGTGATCGCGTGCGCGCCTTCTTCGAGCGGCTGCGGCCAGGCCTTGCCGGCCACCATGCCCGAGAGGTGCGCGGCATCGAAGAGCACCTTGGCGCCCACGCTGTCGGCCACCTCGCGGATCGCGGACACCGGGTGCGGGAACAGGTTGAGGCTGCCGCCGATGGTGATGAGCTTGGGCTTCACCTCGCGCGCGAGCTTGGCCAGCGCCACCACGTCGACCGAGTAGCCGTCGGCATCGACCGGCGCCGGCACGGTCTTCAGGCCGTAGAGCCCGGCCGCGCCCGCCGCGTGGTGCGTCACATGGCCGCCGATGGCCGGCGGCGGCGCGATGATCGTGTCGCCGGGCTGGCAGGTCGCCATGAACACGTAGAGGTTCGACAGCGCGCCCGAGCTCACGCGCACCTCGGCGAAGCGCGCGCCGAACACCTCGGCCGCCAGCTCGGCGGCGACCACCTCGATGCGCTCGATGGCTTCCAGCCCCATCTCGTACTTGTCGCCCGGATAGCCCAGCGACGGGCGCGAACCCAGCCCGCGCGACAGCAGCGCCTCGGCGGCGGGGTTCATGACGTTGGTGGCGGGGTTGAGGTTCAGCCCGTCGACGTCATGGATGCGGTGGTTGTCGGCCACGAGGCGTTCGATCTCGGCGGCCACGCCCGACGCGTCGCGCGCGGCGGCGTCGGCGGCAATGGCAAGCACGTGGTCCTCGCTGGCGACGGGGACCCAGGAACGGCGGTGGAGGGCTGCGGGCATGCGGTGTCTCGCTGAGGAAAGGAATGACCGCATGGTCGCGCCCTGTGCCTGTGCCGGCAACACGGATAAACTGGGCCCGAGCCCTAGAAAAACTTGGCCTGAACACCATGTCCCTCGCCCCACCCCGCCCTCGCCTGCCGCCGCACACGGCCGTGCGTGCCTTCGAGGCCGCGGCGCGCCACGGCAGCTTCGCGCGCGCGGCCGAGGAGCTGTTCGTGACGCCCGCCGCCGTCGCGCAGCAGATCAAGGCGCTCGAGACCTGGGCCGGCGGTGCGCTGTTCGAGCGGCACAGCCAGGGCATCCGGCTCAGCGCGCACGGCCGGCGCGCGCTGCCCGCGCTCAGCGCGGCGGTCGACCAGCTCGGCCTCGCGGTGCAGGCGCTGCGTCAGGAAACCCAGACCGCCGCGCGCCGCAGCACGCTGCAGGTGGCGGCCCTGCCGGCGATGGCGCAGCTGTGGCTGTCGCCGCGGCTCTCGCGGCTGAAGGCCGCGCTGCCCGGCGTGCAGGTGTCGGTGACGGCGCTGGAGCAGCCGCCGAACTTCCGGCGCGAGCCCTTCGATCTCGGGCTGTTCTATGCGCGCGGTGCCGAAGCCGCCGTCGGCGCGGCGGGCATCCCGCTCGCGCGCGACCGCCTCGTGCCCGTGTGCAGCCCGCGCGTGCGCGCATCGCTGGAGAGCGCACGCCCGCGCCCGCTCGACGACCTCGTCGACGTGCTCGCGCGCTGCGGCGGCCTGCACGACACGGTGTGGCGCGACGACTGGTCGCGCTGGCTGCAGGCCGTGCGCCCCGGCACCGCGGCAGCCGAGGCCGATGCGCTGGCCGCCGGCCCGGATTTCTCGCTCTACAGCCTCGCGCTGCAGGCCGCGCTCGATGGCGAAGGGGTGCTGATGGGGCGCGAGCGGCTGGTGGCGCCGCTGCTCGAGAAAGGCCGGCTGCACGCGCCCTGGGGGCGGCCGAAGGCGCTGGGGGACACGCTGATGCTGCTGGTGCCTGCGCACCGCAAGGGGCCGCTGCTCGCGCAGCAGGTGCAGGCGCTGCAGGCCCTGGTCGATTGAGCGGCTCGCGCTACGCGACGCGCTCGGCGATGAGAACGGCGAAGAAGCCCAGTGCCGCCAGCACCGTCCACTTGAACACGATCCAGCCGAAGCGGCTGTACTTGACCTGTCCCGTGCCCGCATAGAACGCGAAGGACACGCCCGCCACCAGCAGAAGCAGCAGGATGGCCCAGCGAAAGAGAAGCATCGGAAAGAAAAAGCGTGCGCCTGCTTACCAGGCCCGCGCCACTTCGCCGAAGCCGCGCGGTGCGCGCTTCTCGTCCTCGAAGGTCACGACCTCGTAGGCGTCGCTGTGCGAGAGCAGCTCGCGCAGCAGCTTGTTGTTGAGCGCATGGCCCGAGCGGAACGCGGTGTACGCGGCCAGCAGCGGCTTGCCGATGATGTACAGGTCGCCCATGGCGTCGAGGATCTTGTGCTTCACGAACTCGTCGTCGTAGCGCAGCCCGCCGGCATTGAGCACCTTGGTGTCGTCCATGACGATGGCGTTGTCCAGGCCGCCTCCGCGTGCCAGGCCCTTGCTGAGCATGTACTCGAGTTCCTTGGTGAAACCGAAGGTACGCGCCCGCGCGATGTCGCGGCTGTACGAGTCGGCGCCCAAATCGAAATCCACGCGCTGGCCGGTGGAGTTGACGACGCGGTGGTCGAAGTCGATCTCGAAGCTCAGCTTGAAGCCGTGGTACGGCTCCAGGCTCGCCCACTTCTCGTTGGCGCCCTCGCCTTCGCGCACCTCGACCTTGCGCAGCACGCGGATGAAGCGGCGCGGCGCCTTCTGCAGCTCGATGCCCGCGCTTTGCAGCAGGAACACGAAGGACGAAGCCGACCCGTCGAGGATCGGCACTTCGTCGGCCGTGATGTCGATGTAGAGGTTGTCGATGCCCAGGCCCGCGCAGGCGGACATGATGTGTTCGACGGTCTGCACCTTGGCGCCGCCCGTGGAGACGGTGGACGCCAGGCGCGTGTCGGTGACCGCTTCGGCGGTCATGCGGATCTCGACCGGCTCGGGCAGGTCGACGCGACGGAACACGATGCCCGTGTCGGCGGGGGCCGGTCGCAGGGTCAGCTCCACGCGTTGGCCGCTGTGAAGCCCCACGCCCACGGCGCGGCTGATCGACTTGAGGGTTCGTTGTTGCAGCACGCCCGAGATTTTAGGCGGGCGGCGACCGTGACGCCCTATTCCCTTCGCTATGGCCGCGATAGACATGGACCGGTCAGATAAGAAAGAAAAAAAAAGCCGGGGAGCCCCCGGCGATGGACGCAAGGGGCACGAGGTGGACGCAGCGCCTAGAGCCGGGGGTCAGTCCCTTTCAGGTCTTCCCCGTCCCCTTGCGAACCCTCGTGCCCTCTGCGTTCGGTGGCCTGCGGTCAGTCTGCTTGACGGCGCAGGAATGCGGGGATTTCGAAGTCGTCCATGCCACCCGACGACAGTGCGTCGACCTTGGCAGCGGCCATCGTGCGGTTGGTGCGCCACACGCTGGGCACGGCCATGCCGTCGTAGTTGGGCTGGCTGCCCGAACCACCACCCGCGTGGCCCACGCCGCCGAGCGTCGGCACGGTGAACGGGATGTTGTCGGTGCCGGTACGGATCACTTCGAGCGTCGGGGCCTGGCGGCGTGCGTCGGCACGCGACAAGCCCGTGGCCACCACCGTGACGCGCATCTGGTCGCCCAGGCTTTCGTCGTAGGCGGCGCCGTAGATCACGTGCGCGTCCGGCGAGGCGTAGGCGCGGATGGTGTTCATCGCGAGCTTCGACTCGTTCAGCTTCAGCGAACCCTTCGACGCCGTCACCAGCACCAGCACGCCCTTGGCACCCGAGAGGTCGATGCCTTCGAGCAGCGGGCAGGCCACGGCCTGTTCGGCGGCGATGCGCGCGCGATCCGGGCCTGCAGCCGCGGCCGTGCCCATCATGGCCTTGCCGGGCTCGCCCATCACGGTGCGCACGTCTTCGAAGTCGACGTTCACGCCGCCGTACTCGTTGATGATTTCCGAGATACCGCCCACGGCGTTCTTCAGCACGTCGTTGGCGTGCGCGAAGGCTTCGTCCTGGGTGATGTCTTCACCGAGCACGTCCAGCAGCTTCTCGTTGAGCACGACGATCAGCGAGTCGACGTTGGCTTCGAGCTCGGCCAGGCCGGCGTCGGCGTTGGTCATGCGACGGCCGCCTTCCCAGTCGAAGGGCTTGGTCACCACGCCCACGGTGAGGATGCCCATTTCCTTGGCCACGCGCGCGATCACGGGTGCGGCGCCGGTGCCGGTGCCGCCGCCCATGCCGGCCGTGATGAACAGCATGTGCGCGCCGTCGATGGCAGCGCGGATGTCGTCCACTGCGGCTTCGGCCGCGTCACGGCCCTTCTCGGGCTTGCTGCCGGCGCCCAGGCCGCTGATGCCCAGCTGGATGTTCTTGTGCGCGTTGCTGCGTTGCAGGGCTTGCGCGTCGGTGTTGGCGCAAACGAACTGCACGCCTTGCACACCACGCTCCATCATGTGGGCGACCGCATTGCCACCGCCGCCGCCGACACCGATCACCTTGATCTGCGTGCCCTGGTTGAATTCTTCGACTTCGATCATTTCGATGGTCATTTCTAACTCCTTGAATATTGCAGTTGCCGTTATGTGTCTATGAATATTTCTTTTGCCGTGACGTGATCAACGGGATCGCCGTCGCGATGGTGGACCGGTGCGTCGCCATCGCTCGTTGAAATGCAGCGGAGGGCCCGCGCGTGCGAGCCAGAGTGGGGAGTGGTTCATGGTCAGAAGTTCCCCACGATGAAGTCCTTGAAACGTCCGAACGCAGTCTTTACGGACCCGTTCTTCTGTGCGACCTTGAAGCCACGCATGCGTGCAAAACGTGCCTCCTCGAGCAGGCCCATCACGGTGGCCGCGCGCGGCTGCGCCACCATGTCCGACAGCGCGCTCGAGTACTTCGGAATGCCGCGACGCACGGGCTTGAGGAAGATGTCTTCACCGAGCTCGACCATGCCGGGCATGACGGCGCTGCCGCCCGTGAGCACCACGCCCGACGACAGCACTTCCTCGTAGCCCGACTCGCGCACCACCTGCTGCACCAGCGAGAAGATTTCTTCGATGCGCGGCTCGATCACGCCGGCAAGCGCCTGCTTGCTCAACATGCGCGGGCCGCGATCGCCAAGGCCGGGGACTTCGACCTGCGATTCAGGGTCGGCCAGCAGCTGCTTGGCATAGCCATGCTCGACCTTGATGTCCTCCGCGTCCTTGGTGGGCGTGCGCAGGGCCATCGCGATGTCGCTCGTGATGAGGTCGCCCGCGATCGGGATCACGGCCGTGTGGCGGATCGCGCCGTTGGTGAAGATCGCCACGTCGGTGGTGCCCGCGCCGATGTCGACCAGCACCACGCCCAGTTCGCGCTCGTCTTCGGTGAGCACCGCCTGGCTGGAGGCCAGCGGGTTCAGCATCAGCTGGTCGACCTCCAGGCCGCAGCGGCGCACGCACTTGATGATGTTCTCGGCCGCGCTTTGCGCGCCGGTCACGATGTGCACCTTGGCTTCCAGGCGCATGCCGCTCATGCCGATCGGCTCCTTCACGTCCTGGCCGTCGATCACGAACTCCTGCGGCTCCACCAGCAACAGGCGCTGGTCGCTCGAGATGTTGATGGCGCGCGCCGTCTCGACCACGCGGGCCACGTCGGCGGGCGTGACTTCCTTGTCCTTCACCGCCACCATGCCGCTCGAGTTGATGCCGCGGATGTGGCTGCCGGTGATGCCGGTGTAGACGCGGCTGATCTTGCAGTCGGCCATCAGCTCGGCTTCTTTCAGCGCCTGCTGGATGCTCTGCACGGTAGCGTCGATGTTCACCACGACGCCGCGCTTGAGGCCGTTGCTGGGCGCGATGCCCAGGCCGGCCAGCTTGAGCTCGCCGCCTTGCAGCACCTCGGCCACGACCACCATCACCTTGGCGGTTCCGATGTCCAGGCCTACGACCAGGTCTTTGTATTCTTTGGGCATGTAGATGTCCTCGGTATTCGCTACTTGATTTTTCTTGGGGCCTCGGGCGAGACCGTGGTGACGCCGCGCAGCCGCAGGGCATACGCGTCGTTGTGGCGCAGATCGGCGCGTTCGACGTCCGCCACCGTGCGGCGGTACTGGCCCGCGACCTGCGTCACGGTCTTCAGGAACCGCTGCAGGCGCGCCGACACCTCGTCGCTCTGGCCGCGGCCGAGCTCGATCTCGGCCCCGCTGTCCAGCAGCACCTTCCAGCTGCCGCGGCTGGACAGCCGCAGCTCGGCGATGTCGAAGTCGTAGGGCTCGAACATCGGTGCGAGCACGCGGTACATGCCCAGCACCTGCCCGGCCTGCTCGATCGGGCCGTCCAGGCGCGGCAGGTCGGCATCGACCTCGGCCACGTTGGCCTCGAACACGTCGCCGAAGCCGTTGATCAGCTTGGAGCCGGCCTCGTCGCCCCACACCGCCACCGGCACCTGCTCGGTCAGCGTCACGCGCAGCTTGTTCGGGAACTCGCGCCGCACCACCGCACTGCGCACCCACGGCACCGTCTCGAAGGCGGTGCGCGCACGCGCCAGGTCGATGGTGAAGAAGTTGCCCTTGAGCTGCGGCGCCACGTTGGCGCGCAGCGTGACCGCGTTGTTGTGCGTGACCTCGCCGTCCACCTTGATGCCCGAGATCGGGAAGAAAGGCTGGCGCAGCACCCACCACGCGCTCGCCGCCAGCAGCATGAGCGCCACCAGCACGAACGCAACGTTCGCGACGATGTTCATCAGCTTGACGTCGAAGGGAGCGGGGATGCTGTCGGCCATGGCTTAGTTCGCGCCTCCCTTGGCATCGAGTGCGGCCGAAGCCAGCACGCGCACGCACAGCTCTTCGTAGGGAATGCCCGCCGCGCGCGCCGACATCGGCACCAGCGAATGGCTGGTCATGCCGGGCGAGGTGTTCATCTCGAGCAGGAAGGGCTTGCGGTCGCTGGCGCGGATCATCACGTCGGCGCGGCCCCAGCCGCGGCAGCCGAGCGTGTGGTACGCGGCCAGCGTGATGCGCTGGATCTCGCGTTCCTCGGCTTCGGGCAGGCCGCTCGGGCACTGGTACTTGACGTCGTCGGTGAAGTACTTGTTCTGGTAGTCGTAGGCACCTTCGGGCGCGGCGATGCGCACCACCGGCAGCGTGCGCGCGTCCAGGCCTTGGCCGAGCACGGCGCAGGTCACTTCTTCGCCGTCGATGAACTCTTCGCACAGCACGTCGGCATCGAACTTCGCCGACAGCGCGACGGCATCCTGCATCTGCGAGTAGCCCTCGACCTTGGTCACGCCGATGGACGAGCCCTCGCGCGGCGGCTTCACGATCAACGGCAGGCCGAGCACGTCGGGCACGACCATGATCTGCTCGCGGCTTTGCTGGTCGAAGGCCAGGCGCACGTACTTGGGCGTGGGCAGGCCGTCGGCCTGCCAGATGCGCTTGGTCATGACCTTGTCCATGGCCACGCTCGAGGCCATCACGCCCGAGCCGGTGTAGGGAATGCCGAGCAGCTCGAGCGCGCCCTGCACGGTGCCGTCTTCGCCGTGGCGGCCATGCAGCGCGACGAAGCAGCGCGCGAAGCCTTCGCGCTTGAGGTCGGTCAGCTCGCGCTCCGACGGGTCGAAGGCATGCGCGTCGACGCCGCGCGAACGCAGGGCCTGCAGCACGCCGGCGCCGGACATCAGCGACACCTCGCGTTCGGCGGAACTGCCGCCGAACAGCACGGCCACCTTGCCGAAAAGTTGTGGATCCTGAAGGCTCACGCGGCCCTCCCCTTGCGCGCAGTGCGCTCTGAAGTTGTTGATGAGGGTGCGGGCGGCGTGCCGAGTTCGACCACCTTGCCCGGTACCGCGCCGATGGAGCCCGCGCCCATGCACAGCACCACGTCGCCCGCGCGGGCGTTGTCCAGGATGGCCTGCGGCATGGCGACGATGTCGTCCACGAACACCGGCTCGACCTTGCCGGCCACGCGCAGCGCGCGCGCCAGCGTGCGGCCGTCGGCGGCCACGATGGGCGCCTCGCCCGCGGCATAGACCTCGCCCAGCAGCACCGAGTCGGCCGTGCCGATGACCTTCACGAAGTCTTCGAAGCAGTCGCGCGTGCGGGTGTAGCGGTGCGGCTGGAAGGCCAGCACCAGTCGGCGCCCCGGGAAGGCGCCGCGCGCGGCGGAAATGGTGGCCGCCATCTCGACCGGGTGATGCCCGTAGTCGTCGATGACGGTGAAGGTGCCGCCGGCCGTGTCGTTCGGCACGGCCACGTCGCCGTAGCTCTGGAAGCGGCGGCCCACGCCCTTGAAGCCGGCGAGGCCGCGCTGCACCGCTTCGTCGGCAATGCCGAGCTCGACCGCCATGGCGATCACCGACAGCGCGTTGCGCACGTTGTGCTCGCCCGGCAGGTTCAGCACGATGGGCAGGTCGGGCAGCGTCACGCCGTTGCGGCGCTGCGCGGTGAAATGCATCTGGCCGCCGACGGCGCGCACGTCGATGGCGCGCACCTGGGCGTCCTCGCCGAAGCCGTAGCTGGTGACCGGGCAGGTCACGTCGGCCACGATCTCGCGCACCGCCGGATCGTCGGTGCACAGGATGGCCACGCCGTAGAACGGCATGCGGTGCAGGAAATCGACGAAGGCTTTCTTCAGCTTCGCGAAGTCGTGCCCGTAGGTCTCCATGTGGTCGGCGTCGATGTTCGTGACCACCGCCATCACGGGCAGCAGGTTCAGGAACGAGGCGTCCGACTCGTCGGCCTCGACCACGATGTAGTCGCCGCTGCCCAGCTGCGCGTTGGCGCCGGCGCTGTTCAGGCGCCCGCCGATCACGAAGGTCGGGTCGAGCCCGGCGGCCTCGAGCACGCTCGCGGCCAGGCTGGTCGTGGTGGTCTTGCCGTGCGTGCCGGCGATGGCGATGCCCTGCTTCAGGCGCATCAGCTCGGCGAGCATCAGCGCGCGCGGCACGACCGGAATGCGCTTTTCGCGCGCGGCCAGCACCTCGGGGTTGTCCGACTGCACGGCGGTGGAGGTGACGACCGCATCGGCGCCGTCGATGTGCGCGGCGGCATGGCCCACGAAGGTGCCGATGCCCAGGCCCGCGAGACGGCGCAGCGTGGCGCTGTCGGACAGGTCGGAGCCGGTGATCCGGTAGCCCAGGTTCAGCAGCACCTCGGCGATGCCGCTCATGCCCGAGCCGCCGACGCCGACGAAGTGGATGTGACGGATCGCGTGCTTCATTTCGCAAGCTCCTCGCAGGCGCGGACAACCGCGTCCACTGCTTCAGTCTTCTGCAGGGTCTTGGCCTTGGTGGCCCGGTCGATCAAGGTCGCGCGTTCGGTTTTCTGTAGCAAATCAGCCAGCAATTCAGGGGTGAGGTCGGTCTGTTGCACCAGCCAGCCGCCGCCCGCGTCCACGAGGAAGCGCGCGTTGGTGGTCTGGTGGTCGTCGACCGCCGAGGGGAAAGGCACGAACAGCGCTGCTGCGCCGACGGCCGCGATTTCGGTGACGGTGCTGGCACCGGCGCGCGCGACGATGAGGTCGGCCTCGGCGTACGCCTGCGCGGTGTCGTCGATGAAGGGCGTGAGTTCGCCCTCGACGCCGGCCGCCGCATAGTTGGCGCGCAGTTCGTCGATCTGCTTGGCGCCGCTCTGGTGCAACACCTGCGGGCGGGCGTCGGGTGCAATGCGCGCCAGCGCCTGCGGCACGACGGCGTTGAGCGCCCGCGCGCCCAGGCTGCCGCCGACCACCAGCAACTTGAGCGGCCCCGTGCGGCCCGCGAAGCGCGCGGCCGGATCGGGCTGCGAGGTGAAGGCCGCGCGCAGCGGATTGCCCACCCACTGCGCCTTCTTCAGCACGTTCGGGAAGGCCGTGAACACGCGGTCGGCCACGCCCGCCAGCACCTTGTTGGCGAGGCCGGCGACCGAGTTCTGCTCGTGCAGCACCAGCGGCTTGCCCATCAGCACGCCCATCATCCCGCCCGGGAAGGTGATGTAGCCACCCAGGCCCACGAGCACGTCGGGCTTCACGCGGCGCACCACGGCCAGGCTCTGCCAGAAGGCGCGCAGCAGCTTCAGCGGCAGCAGGAACAGCGTGAGCGGACCCTTGCCGCGCACGCCGCCGAACTGCACCGGCTCGAAGGCGAAGCCGCGCGGGGGCACGAGCTTTTCTTCCATGCTGCCGGGCGCGCCCAGCCAGTGCACGCGCCAGCCGCGCTCGCGCAGGGCCTCGGCCACGGCCAGGCCCGGGAAGATGTGGCCGCCCGTACCGCCGGCCATGACGAGTGCCGTGCGGCCGGTCATACGCGACCTCCCCGCATCAGCACGCGGTTCTCATAGTCGATGCGCAGCACGACGGCGAGCGCCACGAGGTTCATCAAGATCGCCGAACCGCCGAAGCTCATCAGCGGCAAGGTCAGGCCCTTGGTCGGCAGTGCGCCCAGGTTCACGCCCATGTTGATGAACGCCTGGAAGCCGATCCACACGCCCACGCCCTGGGCCACGAGGCCCGAGAACACGCGGTCCAGCGCGATCGCCTGGCGGCCGATGTGCATGATGCGGCGCGTGAGCCACAGGAACAGGCCGATGATCAGCAGCACGCCGATGAGGCCAAACTCTTCGCCGATCACGGCCAGCAGGAAGTCGGTGTGCGCCTCGGGCAGCCAGTGCAGCTTCTCGACGCTGCCGCCCAGGCCCACGCCGAAGACCTCGCCGCGCCCGATGGCGATCAGCGAGTGCGACAGCTGGTAGCCCTTGCCCAGCGCGTGCTCTTCGCTCCACGGATCGAGGTACGCAAAGATGCGCTCGCGGCGCCACGGGCTGCTCGCCACGATGGAGCCGAAGGCCACCACCACCAGCGTCGCGATCACGAAGAACATGCGCGCGTTCACGCCGCCCAGGAACAGGATGCCCATGGCGATCACGGCGATCACCATGAAGGCGCCCATGTCGGGCTCGGCCATCACCAGCATGCCGACCACCACCACCGCAATGCCCATCGGCAGCACGGCGCGGAAGAACCGCTCCTTGATCTCCATCTTGCGCACCATGTAGCTGGCGGCATAGAGCACCATCGCGAACTTGGCCAGCTCCGACGGCTGGAAGCGCATGAAGCCCATCGGCAGCCAGCGGCGCGCGCCGTTCACGTTGATGCCGATGTGCGGAATGAGCACCGCCACCAGCAGCAGCAGCGAGGCCACGAAGAGCCAGGGCGCGGCGCGCTCCCAGGTCTTCATCGGGACCTGGAAGGTCAGCAGCGCGGCGATGAACGCGATGACCAGCGAGGCCGCATGCCGCGTGAGGAAGTACGAGGCGCTGTAGCCGGCGCGCGCGAAGCGCGGGTTGTCGGGCAGCGCGATCGAGGCCGAATACACCATGATCAGGCCCCAGGTCATCAGCGCGACCGTGACCCAGACCAGCGCCTGGTCGAAGCCCAGCACGCGCATCGGCGTGGCCTTGGTTTGCGCGACGCCGGCGCCGCCCAGCCGCACGGGCAGGTGCACGGGCAGCGAATCCATGCCGCTGCGGGCGCGCCGGAACCAGCCGCCGAAACGGCTGCCGGTGCTGGTTTCCTGGCCTGCGGCTGCGGAGTTCAAATCGGGTCCTCCATCGATCCGGCGGTGGACAGCGACGCGCCAGGCACGTACGACACCACCGCGTCGTCGCCACCCACGGCCTCGCGCGGGCTGTCGGCGTAAGCCTCCACGGCCTCGCAGAACACCTCGGCGCGGTGCGCGTAGTCCTTGAACATGTCGAAGCTCGCACAGGCCGGTGACAGCAGCACGGCATCGCCGGGGTGGGCGCGCGCGGCGGCGAGCTTCACCGCCTCTTCCATCGAGCCCGCGTGCTTCAGCGAGACGCCGGTGGAAGCCAGCGCGGCCTCGATCAGCGGCGCGTCGCGGCCGATCAGCACGACGGCGCGCGCGTACTGGCGCACGGGGTCGGCCAGCGGCTCGAAGTCCTGGCCCTTGCCTTCGCCGCCGAGGATCACGACCACGCGGCGCTCCTCGCCGAGGCCGCTCAGTGCGGCCACGGTGGCGCCGACATTGGTGCCCTTGCTGTCGTCGAAGAACTCGACCTCGTCCACGATGGCGATGGGCTCGACGCGGTGCGGCTCGCCGCGGTACTCGCGCAGGCCGTAGAGCATCGGGCCCAGCGGGCAGTCGGCGGCACTGGCGAGCGCGAGCGCGGCCAGCGCGTTCATGGCGTTGTGGCGGCCGCGGATGCGCAGCGCGTCGGCGGGCATGAGGCGCTGGAAGAAGAGCTCTTCTTCCACCACCGCGCCGCGCTTGCGCTTCTGCGTTTCGTCGGCTTCCAGCGCGCGCACCAGCCAGGCCACGCCGTTGATGCGTTCGATGCCGTAGTCGCCCGGGCGCAGCGGCATCGCGCCGCCGAAGGTGACGTGGGTGCGGATCTGCGGACGCTGCAGCCGCACCTTGACCGGCGGCGGCAGCATGGCCATCACGCCGGCATCGTCGCGGTTCAGGATCATCAGGCCCTTGGCGCCGAAGATGCGCGCCTTCGCGGCCGCGTAGGCCGGCATGTCGCCGTGCCAGTCGAGGTGGTCCTGCGTGAGGTTGAGCACGGTCGCGGCCGTGGGCTCGAAGCCCTGCACGCCGTCGAGCTGGAAGCTCGAGAGTTCGAGCACCCACACGTCGGGCAGCGTGCCGGCGTCGAGGTGCCCGGCCAGCGTGTCGAGCAGCGTGGGGCCGATGTTGCCGGCCACGGCCACGGTCTTGCCCGCGCGCTCGACCAGCTGGCCGGTGAGCGAGGTGACGGTGGTCTTGCCGTTGGTGCCGGTGATGGCGAGCACAGCGGGCGTGTAGCCCTTGGGCGCTTCGGGCTCGGGTTCGGGCACGAGTTCGAGCTGCGGCGTGGCCTCTTCCTCGACCGCGGCCGACGCCGGGTTGGTGGCGGACAGCTCGGCGATCTTGGCGACGAACTCGGCGGCCTCGCGCGCCGCGGTGGGCACGTAGGGCTTGCCGGGGGTGGGCAGGCG
>NZ_JBWKYF010000080.1:0-27275 GCF_059423605.1 Variovorax sp. GW460-12-1-14-LB1 | reverse complement strand
GGGTGGAGGAGGGCGATTGGGTCATGTTGCAGCGCAGTGTCGGCCGCTGCAAAGGTTTTGAAAATCAGAAAATAATGAGCGGATCGTCCTGAAATTCAGGATGATCAAGAAGCCTCATGCAAGGACCCGCGATGACCCCGGTGATGTTCGATCTCGACGTGCTGCGCACCTTTTCCACCGGCATGGCCCTCGGCAGCTACGCGCGCGCGGCCGACAAGCTGGGCCGCTCGACCTCGGCTGTGAGCGCACAGCTCAAGAAGCTGGAGTCGCAGGCCGGCACCGTGCTGTTCCGCAAGGAGGGCCGCGGCCTGGCGCTCACCGATGCGGGCGAGACGCTGCTGGCCTACGCGCACCGCATGCTCGAGCTCAACGACGAGGCCAGCGCCGCCCTGCGCGGCGCCGACCTGCAGGGCTGGGTGCGGCTGGGCCTGCAGGAAGACTTCGGCGAGACGCTGCTGCCGGCCGTGCTCGGCCGCTTCGCGCGCGCCCATCCCAAGGTGCGCATCGAGGCCTGCGTGGCGCGCAGCGGCGAGCTGCGCGAGCGGCTCGAGCTGGGCCAGCTCGACCTGGCACTGGCCTGGGACGCGGGCGACCAGCCGCTGTCGCCGCATGCCGAGCGCGTGGCGCGGATGCCGCTGCTGTGGATCGGCCCCACGGCGCCCGAGCGCGTCGATGCGCCCTGGTGGACCGAGCGCGAGCATCGCGCGGGCGTTCGCGCCGTGAAGAGCAAGGAGCCGCTGCCGCTCATCATGCTCGACGCCCCGTGCCCGCTGCGCGAGATCGTCATCACCGCGCTCGACCGCGCCGGCCTGCCGTGGCGCCGCGCCTTCGGCAGCGCCAGCCTGGCGGCGCTGTGGGCCGCGACCTCGGCCGGCCTGGGCCTGACCGTGCGCACGCCGTTCGGCTTGCCTGCGCATGTGCGCGCGCTCGATCGCGCGGTGCTCTCGCTGCCGGCGCTGCCGCAGATCTCGCTCGTGCTGTACCGCGCGCAGGCCCGCGCCGAAGCCCCGGCGAGCCGGCTGGCCACGCTGCTGCTGGAGGCCGTGCGCCAGCATCTGCAGGTCGAGACCGTGCAACCCCGCTGAGCGCAGGCCCTTGCGCGGGCCGCCGCCGCGATGCGTGAGAATCCGCCGCTGGAGACAAGTACAAGAGACAAGACCCAAGCGAGACGGCATGACCACCACGCGGCACAACTCCCTGCACCTGTGGGACGACAGGTTCCTCTACATCACACCGGCGATCCAGTCGGGGCTCACGGCGCGTTCGTCGGCCACGCTGCTGGCGTCGGTGAGCGGCCATCCCTTCACGCTGGAGGCGGTCGACGGCACGCGCGTGCGCTGCACTGCCGCGCTGGTGGGACCGCATGTGTCGCGCCGGCTCGACGTCGACGGCTGCGGGCTGCTGTCGCTCAACCTCGACCCGGCCTCCAGCGCCTACCGCATGCTCTCGCGGCACCTGGGCGGCCACGGCATCCAGCCGCTCGACGCGCGCCGCTTCGGTCGCGCGCGCGACGACTTCGAGCCGGCGCAGCACGGCGTGCTGTCCGACCGGCGCCTGCAACTGCTCAGCTCCAGGCTGGTCACCGCGATCACCGAGTGCCCCGAGATCGAGGCCGCCATCGACCCGCGCATCGACCGCGTGCTGCAGGCCATCCGCACGCATGCGGGGCAGATCCCGCTGCGCGAGCTGTCGGCACTGGCCTTTCTTTCGCCCGACCGGCTCACGCACCTGTTCGCGCAGCAGGTGGGCGTGTCGATCAAGCGCTATGCGCTGTGGACCAAGGTGCGCCGCACGGTGCAGCAGTTCACGGCGCGCCGCCCGCTGACCGACGTGGCGCTGGTCAGCGGCTTCACCGACGCGGCGCACATGAGCCGCACCTTCCAGCGCTACTTCGGCCTGTCGCCGTCCTTCCTGTCGAACCAGGTGCGCGTGACGGCCGACGAGCAGGCCTCGCACGCGTGGGGGCGCGGCCTCGCGCACTGAGGCGCCTTCGAAGGTCTCCGGGCGTGGCGCAGGACAGCGGCTGCGTTCAAGCCCCGGCACGCCGGCGTGCCTAAGCTGTGCGGTGCTCCATCAAGAGAGCGCCCATCCAACTGGAGACAGCATGAGACCTCGGAATTTCCTGCGCGGCGCAACGCCGCGATCACTCTGGCTTGCGCTCGTGGCTGCAGCCGCACTGACCGCCTGCGGTGGCGGCGGAGGCGGTGGCAGCAGCAGCTTTCCCTTCTTCCCCGGCACGGGCGGCAATCCGCCCGCAGAGAACAACGCCTACAAGGCCGAGATCCGCCGCACCACGATGGGCGTGCCGCACATCAAGGCCGCCGACTGGCCCGACCTGGGCTACGGCTACGGCTACGCGCAGGCCGAGGACAACCTGTGCACCATGGCCGACTCGTTCCTCACCTACCGCGGCGAGCGCTCGCAGTACTTCGGTGCCGACGCGAAGCTCGTGGCCAGCAGCACCATCGGCCTGCCGAAGAACATCGACGCCGACTTCTTCCACCGCCACGTCATCTCGTCCGACGTGCTGCAGCAGATGATCGGTGCGCAGGCCGACTACATGCAGCGACTGGTGGAGGGCTTCGCCGCCGGCTACAACCGCTACCTGCGCGACGCGAAGGCCGGCGGCAGCGCGCACGCGGCCTGCCGCACCGAAGCCTGGGTGAAGCCGATCACCGCCGAGGACATCTACCGCCGCATGTACGCGACCAACCTGGCGGGCGGCTACAGCAACTTCCTGGCGCACATCGCGAACGCGACCCCGCCCGTGCCCGCGGCGCCGACGAAGGTCGCGGCACGCAGCACCAGCAACAGCAAGAAGAAAGAGCCGCCGCTGCAGCTCGCCGCACGCGATCTCGCCGTGCCCTTGCAGGTCGGCGGCGAAGAGGGCGTGGGCAGCAACATGATCGGCTTCGGCACCGCCGCCACCGGCGACGCGAGCCCGCTGCTGTTCGGCAACCCGCACTGGTACTGGCGCGGGCCCGACCGCTTCTACCAGGCGCAGCTCACCATTCCGGGCAAGCTCAACGTGAGCGGCACCTCGTTCCTGGGCATTCCGGTGACGCTGATCGGCTTCAACGACAACATCGCGTGGAGCCACACGGTCTCGACCGCCAAGCGCTTCGGCTTCTACGAACTGCAGCTGGCCTCGGGCGACCCCACCAGCTACATGCGCGACGGCAGCGCGGTGAAGATGCAGGCCCGCGAGATCACCGTGCAGGTGAAGCAGGCCGACGGCAGCGTGGTGCCGGTGACGCGCACGCTCTACAAGTCCGAGTACGGGCCGATCGTCAACCTGCAGTACCTCAGCGACAAGCTGCCGCCGTGGACCACCACCATGGCCTACGCGATGCGCGACATCAACGACCAGAACTTCCGCACCTTCCGCAACTGGCTGCGTTGGAGCCAGGCGAAGTCGCTCGACGAGTTCATCGCCATCCAGCGCGAAGAGGCGGCCATTCCGTGGGTCAACACCGTGGCCGTGGGCCGGGGCAGCGCCAAGGCCTGGTATGCCGACATCGGCGCGGTGCCCAACGTGCCGGCCTCCCAGATGGCGGCCTGTTCGAGCAAGAGCCCGGTCGGCGCGGCGTTGCAGGCCGTGCCGGCGCTGGCCCGCGTGCCGGTGCTCGACGGCTCGCGCAGCGCCTGCGACTGGCAGACCGACCCCGACTCGGCGCAGAAGGGCGCGCTGGGCGCCGCCCGCATGCCCAGCCTGCTGCGCGATGACTACGTGGCCAACATGAACGACAGCTACTGGCTGGCGAACCCGAAGGCGCCGCTCACCGGCTTCCCGGAGATCATGGGGCCGGCCGGCACCGACCCCGTGAGCTTCCGCACGCGCCTGGGCCATCTGCTCGCGCAGGGCCGCATCGACGGCACCGACAGCCACGGCGCGCGGGGCGCCACGCCCGACAGCGTGAAACGCATGGTGCTGGACAGCCGCGCGTTGACGGCCGAGCTCTTCAAGATGCAGGCGCTGCCGCTGGTGTGCGCGAAGTCCTCCATCAACGTCGCCACCGATCCGCTGACCAGCGAGGCCATCGGCCGCGACATCGACGTCTCTGCAGCCTGCAGCGCGCTGCAGGACTGGAACGGCACTGGCGTTGCGGGTGCGCGCGGTGCGCATGTGTGGGACGAGTTCTGGAACCGCGCCTCGCGCATTCCGGCGGCCGACCTGTACAGCGTGCCCTTCAACCCGGCCGACCCGGTCCGCACCCCGCGCGACCTGAAGCCCGCCGCCGCCCTCGCGCTGCAGCAGGCCTTCGGTGCCGCCGTGGCGCGCGTGCAGGCCAGCGGCTTCGCCGAGAACGCGGCGCGCGGCGACTACCTGTTCGCCACCCGCGGCGGCCAGAAGATCCCGCTGTACGGCGGCTGCGGTGGCCCGGGCTACTTCACCATCGCCTGTTCCGAGAACCGGCTCGACAAGGGTGGCTACACGATGGACGCCAACCCGAACGGCAACAGCTACATGCACATCGTGCGTTTCCCTGAAGGCGGCGTGGAGGCCCACACCTTCCTCACGTTCTCGCTGTCGGACGACCCGGCCTCGGCGCACAACGCCGACTACACCCGGGCCTACAGCGCGGGCCGGTGGCTGAAGGTGCCGTTCTCCGAGTCGGAGATCCAGGGCGACGCGGCCTACCGCAGCGCCGTCGTCAGCGAGTAGATCAGCGAGTAGCGGGCGCCGTGGTGGACGCGGCCGCGCGCTGCGCGAGCCAGTTCCACCCGGCGCCTGCGGCCATGAGCACGCAGGTGCCGAGGAACACGGCGCGCATGCCGATGTGCCCGCCCACGAAGCCGCCCAGCAGCGGGCCCGCCACCTGGCCCGCGTACTGTGCCGAGGTCGAGTAGCCGAGCATGTTGCCGGCCACGCGCTCGGGCACGTTGTGGCGGATCACGCTGGCGATGCAGGGCAGCAGCCCGCCGAGCGACAGCCCCATCAGGAAGCGCAGCACCACCAGCTGCCAGCCCGACGTGACGAAGGCCTGCGGAATCAGCAGCAGCGCCGAAACCGCGAGGCAGCCGACGATCACGTTCCAGTGCCCCACGCGGTCGGCCAGCTTGCCCAGCCGCGAGGCCGAGAGGATGCTGCCGAGCGCGGCGGCCGACATCACGAGGCCGGCCATCATCGTCACGCGCTGCGGGTCGTCGAGCAGCGTGGCGACGTAGACCGTGATGATCGGCTCGATCGACATGTTGGCCAGCATCAGCAGCATGCCGGTGAAGAGCATCGCGACCAGCGGGCGCTTGTCGGGCACGGCGGCCCAGCCGGTGTCGTCGGACGTGCCGCGCTGCTTCGCTGCGGAAGGCGCCTTCTTCTCTTCACGGATGAGAAAGGCCGTCGCGAGAAAGGCGATGAAGATCATAGCGCCCGCCGCGAAGAAGGTGTTGCGGATGCCGACCAGCGGCGGCAGCACCCCACCCACCAGCGGCCCCACGAGGTTGCCCGCCATGATGGCCGACGACATCGTGCCCAGCGCCCAGCCGGTGCGGTCCTTGGGCGTCTGCGTGGCGACCAGCACCATCGAGCCCGAGGCGTACCCGCCGAGCAGCCCCGCCAGCAGCCGCAGGCCCACGAGCTGCCACACGTTGGCCGCCAGGCCGATCAGCGCCATCGCCACAGCCATGCCGAGGCTTGCGCGGATCAGCATCGGCTTGCGCCCGTAGCGGTCGGCCAGCCGGCCCCACAGCGGCGCGACCAGTGCGGCGCTCAGGAAAGTGGCGCCATAGGCCGCGCCCGACCACTGCACGATGGCCGCGTGGTCCTTCACGCCAAGCTGCTCGACGTACAGCGGCAGGAAGGGCAGCAGCAGCGTCATCGCGATGATGGTCGTGAAGGAGCCGAACATGCAGACCGCGAGGTTGCGCTGCCAGTGTGCGTGGGCGCCCGGTTCGGCTGTGGGGGCGCCTGTTGTCGTTGTCGTCGGGTTGGTCATGGTGGGGAACGTCCATTGTGGGACGGCCCGCGCGGGCTGGCGCTTGCCGATTGGTGGGGGCACCCATCGCGGCGCGGGAAGGGCGCAGGCCGTATCCCTCCCGCTGGCGCGGTGGGACGGGTTGGTCTAGCCTTGCGTCTGCTACCTCGAACAACCCTCTTTTCAGGACATGGCCATGAAACGCATCGGCATGCTCGTCTTCCCCGGTTTCCAGATCCTCGACCTCGCTGCCATTGCCGCGTTCGAGCTCGCGAACATCCACGCCGGCAAGCAGGTCTACCAGGTCGAGCTGCTGTCGGAAGAGGGCGGCCCCGTGACCAGCTCGTCGGGCGTGGTCACCGACAGCAAGCGCTTCGGCACGGGGAAGTTCGACACGCTGGTGATGAGCGGCGCGCTCTTCATCGCGCCCACGTCCGAGAAGATGTGCCGCTTCCTGCGCGCGGGGCTGCGCAACGCGCGCCG
This sequence comes from Variovorax sp. GW460-12-1-14-LB1, assembly GCF_059423605.1. Classification (NCBI taxonomy): domain Bacteria; kingdom Pseudomonadati; phylum Pseudomonadota; class Betaproteobacteria; order Burkholderiales; family Comamonadaceae; genus Variovorax; species Variovorax sp. GW460-12-1-14-LB1. The sequence goes on along the minus strand of NZ_JBWKYF010000080.1, from coordinate 20,877 downwards.
CGTGACCAGCATCTGCACCGGCGCCTTCGGGCTGGCGGATGCGGGCCTGCTCGACGGACGCCGGGCGACCACGCACTGGTCCTTTGCGGGCGAGCTGCAGAAGCGCCATCCGGCCGTCAAGGTGCAGCCCGACCGCATCTTCATCAACGACGGGCCGGTGTGGACCTCGGCCGGCATGACGGCGGGCATCGACCTCGTGCTGGCCCTGGTGGAAGAAGACCTCGGCCTGGAGGCGGCACGGTTCGCGGCGAGGAAACTGGTCGTGTACCACCGCCGCGCGGGCGGGCAGTCGCAGCATTCCGCGCTGCTCGAGCTGGCACCCAAGTCGGACCGCATCCAGAAGGCGCTGGTGCATGCGCGCGCCAACCTGCGCGAGACGCTGTCGGTGGACGAACTGGCCGAGGTCGTGCACCTCAGCCCGCGCCAGTTCAGCCGCGCCTTCAAGGCCGAGACCGGGCAGTCGCCGGCGCACGCGGTCGAGAACCTGCGCGTGGAGGCGGCACGCGCGCTGATCGACGAGGGCAGCCTCGCGCTCGGCGTGGTCGCGCGCGAAACGGGCTTCGGCGACCCCGAGCGCATGCGCCGCGCCTTCCTGCGCACGCTGGGGCATCCGCCGCAAAGCGTGCGCCGCGTGGCCCGTCGGGAGGCTGCGGCGGCTTGAGCAGCGCATGTCCTGAAAGGTGGCTTATATGACATTTACGCCATAGCCTTGCAGGAAGAGACTTCTCCCCACGGCCACACACCCGTGGCGACGAAGGAAACTCCATGACTGCAACTCAAGCAAATCCGAACAAGGGCACCGCCCTCATCACCGGCGCGTCGTCGGGCATCGGCGCCGTGTATGCGGACCGTCTCGCGCGACGCGGCTTCGACCTGATCCTGGTGGCGCGCAACCGCGAGCGCCTCGCCGCACTGGCCGCGAAGCTCTCGGACGAGACCGGGCGCAAGGTCGAGGTTCTTCCGGCCGACCTGTCCGACCGGAAGGACATCGCGTCCGTGGAAGCCGTGCTGCGCACTCGCGGCGACATCACCCTGCTGGTGAACAACGCCGGCTTCGGCGCCGCCGGGCCGCTGCTCGGCTCGGACATCGACAAGATGGAGGAGATGATCGAGCTCAACGTGAGCGCGCTCACGCGGCTCACCTACGCGGCTGTGCCCGGTTTCGTCGAACGCGGCGGCGGCACGCTGGTGAACATCGCCTCCATCGTGGCGATCTCGCCCGAGACGCTCAACGGCGTGTACGGCGGCACCAAGGCCTTCGTGCTGGCGCTGAGCCAGTCGCTGCAGCACGAGCTGAAGGACAAGGGCGTGCGCGTGCAGGCGGTGCTGCCCGGTGCGACAGCCACCGAGTTCTGGGGCGTTGCGGGCGTGCCGATGGCGCACCTGCCCAAGGAGATCGTGATGACGGCGCAGGACATGGTCGATGCCGCCCTTGCGGGGCTCGATCAGGGCGAGCAGGTCACGATTCCGGCGTTGCCCGACCTCGCCGAGTGGGATGCGTTCGATGCGGCGCGGCGTGCGATGTCGGGCCGGTTGTCGAGCACGGTTCCCGCCGCGCGCTACCTGGCGAACGGGGCGGATGCGGCGGCGCGGGCATGACACCTGTGCCTGCGTGGCTGTGGGCGGCGAGCAGGGCTCGCTGAGCCCCGACGCTTAAAATCTCCACCCCGCAGCAGGGCGTCCCGGCCTGCTGCGGGGTTTTGCTTTTCCGGGGCCATGTAGAGGACCACCATGTACAAAAACCTCGCGGGCCGCGCCGTTCTGGCGTGGGTGACCGCCTGTTTTTTATCCCCCGCCTTTTCACAGACCGCACCGCCGAAGCCGCCCCTGGCCAAGGACGCGCTGAAGGTCGGCTTTGTCTACGTCACGCCGGTCACCGATGCCGGCTGGGTGCGCCAGCATGAAGAAGGCCGCAAGGCCGTCGAGGCCGCACTGGGCCCCCGCGTGAACACCGTCTTCGTCGAGAACGTGCCTGAGGGCGCCGACGCCGAACGCGTGATCCGCGACCTTGCGCAGCAGGGCAGCCAGCTGATCTTCACGCCCAGCTTCGGCTACATGGAGCCGACACTGAAGGTCGCGAAGGACTTCCCGGGCGTGAAGTTCGAATCGATCACCGGCTACAAGACCGCGCCCAACGTCGCCACCGCCAACGCCCGCTACTACGAAGGCCGCTATCTCGCGGGCATCGCGGCCGGGCGCATGACGAAGACGAACGTGGCCGGCTACGTCGCGGGCTTTCCGATTCCCGAGGTGCTGCAGGGCATCAACGCCTTCACGCTCGGCATGCGCTCGGTGAACCCGAAGGCCAAGGTGATCGTGGTGTGGCTCAACGAGTGGTTCGATCCGCCGAAGGAGCGCGACGCGGCGATGGCGCTGTTCAACCAGAACGCCGACGTGCTCGCCTTCCACACCGGCTCCACCGCCGTGATGGCCGCCGCCCAGGAGCGCGGCAAGATGGCCGTGGCCTACCACTCCGACATGCGCAAGATCGCGCCCGACGCGCAGATCGTCGCGGTCACGCACCAGTGGGGCGGCTACTACACGCAGCGCGCCCGCGCGGTGCTCGACGGCACCTGGAAGAGCGGCAACCTCTGGGGCGGCGTGAAGGAAGGAATGATCCGCGTCGGCGACTTCGGCACCAAGGTGCCCAAGGCCGTGCAGGACGAGGTGCTGGCGCGGCAGAAGGACATCGCGGCGGGCAAGCTGCAGCCGTTCCGCGCGGTGGCGGCCGAAGTGCGCGACAACGAAGGCCGCGTCGCGATCGCCAAGGGCGCGCAGCTGAGCGACGAACAGATCCTGCAGATGAACTGGCTGGCCGAGGGCGTGCAGGGGCGGGTGACGCGCTGAGCGCGGCCTTTTGTCCTGCCTGAAGAGAGCGTTGCGCGTATAGCACTCATACGCGCAGGGCAATTCCCGCCGTCCGGGGCTGGATTACTCTCCGAATCCACGATGAAAAAAGCCTACCGCGCCTCCCTCCTGCGATTCGACGCCGCCGGCCTGCCTGTCTTCGACGAGGACGGCCTGCTGGTCGTCGCCCCCGACAGCACCGGCCGCCAACGCGTGCTCGACGCCGGCAGCCATGCCGATGTGTCGCAGCGCCATGCCGGCGCCCACACCACCCACCTGCCGGGCCGCATCCTGGCGCCGGGCTTCGTGGACATGCACGTGCATTACCCGCAGACCGACATCATCGGCGCGCCCGCCGCCGGCCTGCTGCCCTGGCTCGAGAACTACACCTTCCCGGCCGAAAGCAAGTTCGCCGACCCCGCGCACTCGCGCGTGGTGGCCGACGTGTTCTTCGACGAGCTGCTGCGCAACGGCGTGACCACCTCGCTGACCTTCGCGACCTCGCACGTCGCCTCGGTCGACGCCTTCTTCGAGAGCGCGCAGCGCCGCCAGCTGCGCATGATCACCGGCAAGGTGCTGCAGGACCGCAACTCGCCCGACGGCGTGCGCGACGACACCGAGCAGAGCCTGGTCGACACCGAGGCGCTGATCCGCAAGTGGCACAACGTCGATCGTCTGGGCTACGCCATCACGCCGCGCTTTGCGCCCACCAGCACCGACGCGCAGATGCGCGGCGCCGGCGAGCTGGCCGCGACGTACGGCGACACCTGGATCCAGTCGCACGTGGCCGAGAACCGCGACGAGGTGAAGTGGGCGCGCGAGCTGTACCCCAAGTCGCGCTCCTACCTGGACGTGTACGCCGACTTCGGCCTGCTGCGCGAACGCGCCGTGTACGCCCACTGCATCTACCTGGACGACACCGACCGTGCGCTCATGCACGAGACCAAGACGGCCGCCGCCGTGAGCCCCACGAGCAACCTGTTCCTGGGCAGCGGCTTCTTCGACTTCGGCGCGGCCGACCGCCTCGAGCAACCCTACGGCCTGGCCAGCGACGTGGGCGGCGGCACCAGCTTCAGCCCCTTCCACACCATGCTGGCCGCGTACTACGTGGGCCGCGAGGGCCAGACCAAGACCGGCCTGAGCATCGCGCCCTCGCGGCTGTGGTGGCACCACACCGGCGGCGCCGCGCGTTCGCTGGGGCTCGACGGCGTGGTCGGCAACCTGCAGCCGGGCTGCGAGGCCGACTTCCTGGTGCTGAACCCGTCCGCCACGCCGCTGCTGGCGCGCAAGACCTCGCTGGCCAACAACCTCGAAGAGCTGCTGTTCGCGATGATCGTGCTGGGCGACGACCGGCTGGTCGAGCGCACGGTGATTTCGCAGGCGGGCTGAGCGGCGCCTGCGGGGGGAGGGCGCGCAGGGCGCCCATGCCACAATTCGGCCCCGATTTCCCCCGCAGCAGCATCAGCGAGCGCATATGAGCATCAAGAGCGACAAATGGATCCGGCGCATGGCCGAGAACGAAGGAATGATCGATCCCTTCGAACCGGGCCAGGTGCGCGAGAACGACGGCCACAAGATCATCAGCTACGGCACCTCGAGCTACGGCTACGACATCCGGTGCGCGCCCGAGTTCAAGGTCTTCACCAACATCCACAGCACGGTGGTCGACCCGAAGAACTTCGACGAGAAGAGCTTCGTCGACATGCACGGCGACTACTGCATCATCCCGCCCAACAGCTTCGCGCTGGCGCGCACGGTGGAGTACTTCCGCATCCCGCGCAACGTGCTGACCATCTGCCTGGGCAAGAGCACCTATGCGCGCTGCGGCATCATCGTCAATGTGACCCCGTTCGAGCCCGAGTGGGAAGGCTACGTGACGCTGGAGTTCAGCAACACCACGCCGCTGCCCGCCAAGATCTACGCGGGCGAAGGCTGCGCCCAGGTGCTGTTCTTCGAGAGCGACGAGGTCTGCGAGACCAGCTACAAGGACCGCGGCGGCAAGTACCAGGGACAGCGCGGCGTCACGCTGCCCAAGACCTGACAGCCTGATACAGGCATCCTGACCGCCGGTTACGTTCCGGGCGGCCGGGCCAAGTACCATCCTGCGACGTTCCGGCAAATACACCGTTCAGCAAGCCGGCAAGGAGACTGCGATGAGATGGGAAGGCAACGAACAATCCGACAACGTCGAAGACCGCCGTGACGGTGGGGGCGGCGGTGGTGGGGGCGGCCTGTTTGGCGGCCGCAGCATCGGCATCGGCACCATCGCGGTCGCGCTCATCGCAGGCTGGGTCTTCGGCATCAACCCGCTCACCGTGTTAGGCCTGCTCAGCGGCGGTGGCGACCCGGTCCAAGTGCAGCAACAGCAAGGCCCGGCGCCCAAGCCGCCCACCGGCGACCGCGAGGCGGCTTTCGTCTCCACCGTGCTGAAGAACACCGAGGTGGTCTGGACCGATCTGTTCCGCAAGAACGGCGGCAACTACCAGGCACCCCGGCTCGTGCTGTTCCGCGGCGCCACGCCCACGGCCTGCGGCACCGGTCAATCGGCCATGGGGCCGTTCTACTGCCCGGGCGACAAGAAGGTCTACATCGACCTGGCGTTCTACGACACCCTGAAGAACCAGCTCGGCGCACCCGGCGAGTTTGCGCAGGCCTACGTCATCGCGCACGAGGTGGGCCATCACGTGCAGGACGAACTCGGTATCACCGCCAAGGTCGACGGCATGCGCGGGCGCCTGAGCCAGTCGCAGAACAACGCCATCAGCGTGCGCGTCGAGCTGCAGGCCGACTGCTTCGCGGGCGTGTGGGCGCACCACTCGCAGGAATCGAAGAAGTGGCTCGACCCGGGCGACATCGAGGCCGCCATGAACGCCGCGCAGAAGATCGGCGACGACGCCCTGCAGCGCTCGGCGGGTCGCGCCGTGGTGCCCGACAGCTTCACCCACGGCTCCAGTGCACAGCGCCAACGCTGGTTCGGCACGGGCTACCAGACGGGTGAAATGAAGTCCTGCGACACCTTCAACGCGCGCAATCTGTAAAGATTGTCTCCCGAGAGCCCCGAGTTCATTGGGGTCTTTGCTATTTAATAAATAGCAATTCGGCCTGCGCGGATGTTGTCGTTTCGTTGTCACTGCCGTTTTTTGCGGCAGTGCGACAATAGAAGGCTCAATGACAATGTCCTTCTCCAATCTTTCGCTGGCAGAACCGCTGGCCCGCGCCGTGGCCGAAATGGGCTACGAGACCATGACGCCCATCCAGGCACAGGCCATTCCGGTCGTGCTTTCAGGCCAGGACGTGATGGGCGCCGCGCAGACCGGCACCGGCAAGACGGCAGCGTTTTCGCTGCCCTTGCTGCAGCGCATGCTCAAGCACGAAAACGCCTCCACCTCGCCCGCGCGGCATCCGGTGCGTGCGCTGGTGCTGCTGCCCACGCGTGAACTGGCCGACCAGGTCGCGCAACAGGTCAAGCTGTACGCCAAGTACACCAACCTGCGCAGCACGGTCGTGTTCGGCGGCATCGACATGAAGCCCCAGACGCTGGAGCTGAAGAAGGGCGTCGAAGTGCTCGTGGCCACGCCGGGCCGTCTGCTCGACCACATCGAAGCCAAGAACGCGGTGCTCAACCAGGTCGAATACGTCGTGCTCGACGAGGCCGACCGCATGCTCGACATCGGCTTCCTGCCCGACCTGCAGCGCATCCTGAGCTACCTGCCCAAGCAGCGCACCACGCTGCTGTTCTCGGCCACCTTCTCGCCCGAGATCAAGCGGCTGGCCAGCAGCTACCTGCAGAACCCGGTGACCATCGAAGTGGCGCGGCCGAACGAAACGGCCTCCACCGTCGAACAGCACTTCTACAGCGTCTCCGACGACGACAAGCGCCGTGCGCTCAAGCAGATCGTCAAGCAGCGCGGCATTACGCAGGCCTTCGTGTTCGTCAACAGCAAGCTCGGCTGCGCGCGCCTCGCACGCTCGCTGGAGCGCGACGGTCTGCGTACCACCGCACTGCACGGCGACAAGAGCCAGGACGAACGCCTGAAGGCGCTCGCCTCGTTCAAGGCCGGCGAAGTCGACCTGCTGGTGTGCACCGACGTCGCGGCCCGCGGCCTCGACATCAAGGACGTGCCCGCCGTCTTCAACTTCGACATCCCGTTCAACGCCGAAGACTACGTGCACCGCATCGGCCGCACGGGCCGCGCCGGCGCCTCGGGCCTGGCCGTGAGCTTCGCCAGCGGCGGCAACGATGCGCGCCTGGTGGCCGACATCGAGAAGCTGATCAAGAAGAAGATCGAGCTCGAACCCGTCGAGTTCGAAGAAGACCGCCCGCGCGGCCGCATCAACGACGGACGCCGCCACTGGCGTGAAGAAGGCGAAGCCGGCGACGCACGCGACGTGCTCGACCAGCCGCGCGAACGCCGCGAAGCCGACACCCGCCGCAGCATGAGCGGTGGCGGCCGCCCGCACCGTGCGCCGTCGGCGCCGCGCGACCCGTTCTTCGACAAGCCCTACGAATCCGGCGAACGCGAAGCCGCACCGGCCTGGGAAGCGTCGGCCAAGGCCGCGCCCGCACGCGGCATCTCGAGCAACATCAAGAGCAAGCGCAAGGTCGCGGCACTGTTCAAGGCGGCCGAGCCGGGTTGAGCCGGGGTTGCGCGACAGTGAAAGCAGAAAAGCCGGGCATGCCCGGCTTTTTTTCGTCTGCGCTCTGCGCGCTCAGGCCACGCGGAAGTGATGCGTGCCGTCGCGCCCCAGCTGCTCCACCAGCCCGAACTCCCAGTCCAGGTAGCCCTGCATGGCCTCGGCGGGCGCGTCGGTGCCTTCGTAGGGCCGGCGGTAGCGGTCGGTGCGGGCGGTGGCCAGCCGGGTCTCGCCGGTCTCGGCCGGCAGCCCGGCGGCGAACCAGGCGGTGTTGCCGCCCGTGAGCACCTGCACCTCCACGTCGCGCTGGCCGCGTGCGTCGAGCAGGGCGCGCAGGTCGGCGGCGGCGTAGCGCGCCAGCAGGCTGCTGCCGCAGGTCAGCACGTAGCGCGGCGCGGACGGAATGGCCTTGTGGTCGATCGCCTGCGCCAGCTGTGCGCGGATCGCGTACCAGGCGCCGGGAATGTGGCGCTTCACGTAGTTGGCGCTCGTGGTCACGTCGATCACGGCGGTGGCGGGCTGCTGCTTCAGCAACTCGGCCAAGGCTTGGGGTGCGATCTCGGTGACCGTGACGGCGACGGGCGGGTAGGCCGACGTCGGCGTGCCGGTTTCGCTGAGCGCAGCGGCTGGCGGCACCGCATCGGGCACGTACACCTCCCAGCCCATCTGCGCGAGCCATGAGGCGCTCATCGATGCGCGCACGCCGTCGTCGTCGGCCAGCACGATACGTGCGCCGCGCACCGGCACCTGGTGGTCGGTTTCCTGCACGAGCTGCCCGCCGGGCGCGCTCGCGAAGCCGGGCAGGTGGCCGGCGGTGTATTCCTCGGGCGTGCGCACGTCGAAGCGGTACACGGTGCGGCCCGGGGCCTCGAGCGTGCCGAGTGCGTCGAGGGCGATGCGGTGCACGCCCGCGGCGTCGGCCACGCGGCGCGCATCGGTTTGCGCCTGCGCGCGGTTCGCCTCAGACACTGCAGCCGGCGCCTGCCGGCCCGCGCCGTGGTCGAGCACCTGGCCCGCGAGCTTCCAGCCGATGGTGCCGTTGCGCAGTGCGGCCACCGGGTTCGGGATGCCCGCGTTCACGAGCGACTGCGTGCCGATGATGCTGCGCGTGCGGCCCGCGCAGTTCACGATCACGCGCGTGGCCGGGTCGGGTGCGAGTTCGCGCACGCGCAGCACCAACTCCGCGCCTGGCACGCTGGTGGCCGAGGGGATGCTCATGGTCTGGTATTCGTCGAAGCGGCGCGCGTCGAGCACGACCACGTCGGCGCGGCTGTCGATGAGCGCCTTCACCTCGGGCGCCGACAGCGACGGCGTGTGGCGCTCGTGCTCGACCAGCTCGCCGAAGGACTTGCTCGGCACGTTGACGTCGCGGAACAGCTCGCCGCCCGCCGCGCGCCAGCCTTCGAGGCCGCCGTCGAGCAGGTGCACGTTGGTGTAGCCGAGCGCGGCGAAGGTGCGTGCCGCCAGCGGTGCGAGATCGACACCGTCGTGCACGCCGTACAACACGATGAAGGTGTCGCGTCGCGGAATGCGCCGCCACGCTTCGATCTCGATGCGCGACAGCGGCAGGTTGGCGGCCCACAGCGGATGCTCCTGGGCGAAGGGGTCTTCCTCGCGCAGGTCGAGCAGCGCGGTCTCCTCGCGCGCGATCAGCCGTTCGCGCAGCGCGGCGAAGGGCAGCAGGGGAAAGGATGCGGTGGTAGCAGTCGTCGTCATGCGGCAGTGTTTCGGAGTTCGGCTGAGCGGTCCCACAGGTTGGGCAGCAGCGTGTTGGAGTAGCCGGAGACGAAGGGCTTGCGCCCGCCTTCGGCCGGATAGGTGTGGCGGCGCACGGCGCCGATGTTGGCGCCGTACACGTGGATGCTGATCGACACGCGGTCGGCGTGCGCGTTGTGCACGCGGTGCAGGTCGCCCACGGTGGGCGACACGGCCTCGACATGCCCCGCGTCGAGCCGCACCGGCGCGCCCTGGGGCCGCGCGGTGCCGTCGGCGTCGAGCGCATAAGGCTGGCTGTACTCGGCGCCGCGCAGCATGCCGATGAGGCCCCACACCGTGTGGTCGTGGATCGGCGTGGCCTGGCCCGACCCCCAGACGAAGCTCACGACCGAGAAGCGCTCGGTGCTGTCGGCGTGCAGCAAAAACTGCTGGTAGTAGATCGGGTCGGCCACGGCGAAGGCGTCGGGCAGCCAGTCGTCGCGCGCCACCAGCGTGCGCAGCAGCGCGCCGCCTTCGGACAGGATGCGCGGCTCGTCGGGCCGGCTGTCGAGCAGCCGGCCGAAGGCGCCGACGAAATCGCGCAGCGGAGCAATCATGCGGGGCGTTTCCAGAGTTGGGTGTCGGTGATCGCGCGCACATCCACGCGTGTGGGAAGGATACCGTCACGCGCCGAGCGGTCGGCCACAGTTTGCAGCGCGGCGATGTCGGCCTCGCTCACGGGCCGCCCCGCCACCGAGGCGCGCGCCGTGATGAGGCGCGCCGACGCGATCGGCAGCCGCGTGAGCTGGCTGTAGGCCTGCGCATAGGCCTCGGGGTTGGCCAGCGCCCAGTCGCCCGCGCGGGCGAGCCGCTCGAGAAACTGCACGATGGCCGCGCGCCGGGCCGGGTCGGCCAGCGAATGCTCGCTCGCGGTGATGAAGCCCAGCGCCGTGTTGATGCCGCGCCCGTCGCGCAGAATGCGCCCGCCCTGCTGCAGCGCGATCGCGTAGTAGGGGTCGAAGATGGCCCAGGCGTCGATCTGCTTCGACGCGAACGCGGCGGCCGCGTCGGTGGGCAGCACGAACTTCACCGTGACCTCGTCGCGCCGCACGCCGGCCTCTTCGAGCGCGCCGTAGAGCTGGTACTGCGAGATGCTGCCGCGCGCTGACGAGACGACCACCGTCTGGCCGCGCAGGTCGGCCACGCGGCGCAGCGGTGAGTCGGGTTGCACCACGATGCCCAGCGACTCGGCCTTGCCCACGCGCGTGGCGACGATCTTCAGCGGCGTCTTGCCGACGGCCGCCGCGAGCACCGGCAGGTCGCCGGCCATCGCGGTGTCGACCGCGGCGCTGCGCTGCGCCTCGAACAGTGGCGCGGCGCCCTGGAAGTTGGCCCAGCGGTAGGCAAAGGGCGCGTCGTCGAGGGCCTTGGAGGCCTCGAACAGCGAGCGCAGACCGCCGGCCTGGTCGCCGAGCACCAGCGTGGCCTGGGGCTGCGCCGCCGCGCGCAACGGGCCGGCCACGGCCAGCGACAACGCAGCGCCTTGCGCGAGCCAGGTGCGGCGAGAAATTGGCAGCGCGCTCATGCCGCACCTCCGAAGGCCTGCAACGCCCGCTGGCCCGCCGCGACCAGGATCGCGTCGTTCTGCGGCGTGTGGATGCGGCTGCACAGCACGTCGCGGTAGTGGCGTTCGAGCGGGTTCTGGCGCGTGAGGCCGTGGTTGCCGCTCAGCTGCAGCGCCAGCTCGACCACGCGGATGGCGTGCGTGGTCACGGTGTGCTTGAGCAGGCCGCTGTCGGTCGCGTGCGGCGTGTGGCCGCCGTCGACCGCGGCGGCGGCGTCGTCGAGCAGCGCGCGGTTGGTGCGCAGCAGCGCCTCGATCTCGCCCACCTGCTCCTGCACGCGCGGCAGGCTGGCCAGCGGCGCGCCCAGGCTGCCGGGTGCGCGCCGGTTCAGGAAGTCGACCAGCCAGTCGCGCGCGGCGCGCGCCACGGCGTCGTAGAGGCTGCCCAGCAGCACGACCATCCAGGCCTGCTGCGCCGCATGGGCGTCGATGTCGGTCTGGCTGCCGGCGCCGGGCGCCCAGTCGGCGGGCGCGCGCAGGTCGACGGCGTGGTCGGCGGCAATGGCGACGTCCTCGAACACCACCTCGTGGCTGCCCGAGGCGCGCAGGCCCAGGTGGTCCCAGCTCGCGATCACGCGGATGCCGGGCGCATCGCGAGGCACCAGGAACACGCCGGTGCGCGGCGCGGCCTCGTCGGTGCGCGCCCAGACCGCGAGCCACGACAGGCCCTCGATGCCGGTCGTGTAGAGCTTGTGGCCGTCGATGCGCCAGCCCTCGGGCGTGCGCCGCGCCACGGTGCCGGGCAGGCCGCCGCGCGCCGGCGAGCCCAGCGCGGGCTCCACGCGCAGCGCGTTGATGAGCGCGCCGTGCGCCACTGCGTCGCGTGCCACGCGCTCGCGCAGGTGTGCGGGCCAGCGGCTCTCGCGGCGCGCGAGCGCCTGGTGCTGCAGGTAGGTCATGGTGAGGATCAGCGCGGTGGCGGGCTCACCGCGTGCCACCGCCGCGATCACGCGGCGCGCCGTGGCCAGCGTGGCGCCACCGCCGCCGTATGCGGCGGGCGCGACGAGGCCGACCAGGCCGTGCGCCTGCAGCGCCTCGAAGTTCTGGCGCGGAAAGGCGCCGCTGCGGTCGTGGTCTTCGGCCGTGGACGCGAACTGGTCCGACAGGCGGGCCAGCACGCTGAGGTCGACGGAGGGCGGGGTGTCTGTTTCGGGAATGGCCGGCGCGCGGCGCAAGGGGAGTGCACTCATGGTGCCCGCACGGTAAAGGCCCGCTGCCAGCGCGCGAAGGATGCATCGCGCATATCCAAATTCGTTTTTCTGCGTTCGTTTTCGGGGCCCGTCTCGGTACGGTCTCGCTTCTCCTCGTGAGTGAGTGAAGAAGAAAGAACACAAGGCATGACACCCGATTTCCCGCTGGACCGACGCCGCCTGTTGCAGGCCGCCGCCGCATGGGGCGTGGCGGCTTCGGGCGTGGCGCAGGCCGCTGCGCCTTCGCGCGACCTGTCGGGCGTGACGCTGCGCGTGGGCACCTACAAGGGCCTGTGGCGCCCGCTGCTCACGGCCTCGGGCCAGGCCGACACGCCCTACAAGATTGATTGGCGCGAGCTCAACAACGGTGTGCTGCACATCGAGGCCATCAACGGCGACGCGCTCGACCTGGGCTCGGGCAGCGAGATCCCGCCGGTGTTCGCGGCGCGGCAGAAGTCGAGCGTGCGGCTCGTGGCCGTGACGCACGAAGACCTCAACAACCAGGCCACGCTGGCGCGCAAGGACGCGCCGATCCGCAGCATCGCCGACCTCAAGGGCAAGCGCGTGGGCTATGTGCGCGCCACCACCTCGCACTACTACCTGGCCAAGCAGCTGGCCGAGGCGGGCCTGTCGTTCGCCGACATCCAGCCCGTGAGCCTCACGCCGGCCGACGGGCTCTCGGCCTTTGCGCGCGGCGACCTCGATGCCTGGGCCATCTACGGCTACAACGGCCAGCTCGCGCGCACCCAGTACGGCGCGCGCACGCTCAAGACCGGCGTGGGCTACCTGTCGGGCAACTTCCCCATCTACGCCAACCCGCGCGCGCTCGACGACACGCTGCGCCGCGCGGCGCTGGGCGACCTGCTGCAGCGCCTGCAACGCGCGTTCGCCTGGATCAACGGCAACTTCCTGGCCTACGCCCGCGCGCAGTCGGCCGAGACGCGCGTGCCCGTGGGCGACCTGGTCGAGCTGTTCAACGGCCGCAGCGGCGACTACAGCCTGGGCCCCGTCACCGATGCCGTGGTGCGCAGCCACCAGGACGTGGCCGACACCTTCCAGAAGATCGGCGTGCTCGACGGCCCGGCCGACGTGAAGCCCCTGTGGGACCGCCGCTTCGAGAACCTGCTGCGGCCGCCCGCTGCCTGACCCCTTCATTCCATCCGCATCCACGAGGACACCATGAGCCAGAACGACGTTGAATTCATCGGCATGATCCAGGGCCAGAAGGTCTCGGAGATCCACGCCGCCAAGGGCCCGGCCATCGACCGCGACTACGTGCGCGCCTTCGCGCAGGCGCACGAGAACGCCGGCTTCGACCGCGTGCTGGTGCCGCACCATTCCACCAGCCCCGACGCCACGCTCACCGTGGCCTACGCGGCCTCGGTGACCGAGCGCATCCACTTCATGCTCGCGCACCGCCCGGGCTTCGTGGCGCCCACGCTCGCGGCGCGGCAGTTCGCGTCGCTCGACCAGTTCAGCGGCGGGCGGCTCGGCGTGCACTACATCTCGGGCGGCTCCGACGAAGAGCAGAAGCGCGACGGCGACTGGCTCGACCACGACCAGCGCTATGCCCGCACCGACGAATACCTCGAGGTGCTGCACAAGGTGTGGACGGCCGAGAAGCCCTTCGACCACGAAGGCGCGCACTACCGTTTCCAGAACGCGTTCTCCGAAGTGAAGCCGGTGCAGACGCGCCACGGCAAGCCGCACGTGCCCGTGTACTTCGGCGGCGCGTCGGAGGCGGCGATCCCGGTCGCGGGCAAGTACGCCGACGTGTACGCGCTGTGGGGCGAGTCGCTCGACCAGGCGCGCGAACTCACGACGCGCGTGCGCGCCGAGGCCGCCAGGCATGGGCGCAGCGTGCGTTTCTCGGTGTCGTTCCGTCCGATCCTGGCGGACACCGAAGAGGCCGCATGGGCGCGCGCCGAGAACATCCTGGCGGAGACGAAACGCCTGCGCGTGGTGCAGGGCTACAACCGCGGCGGCCCGCAGCAAAGCGAAGGCGCCAAGCGCCTGCTGGCTGCGGCCGAGAAGGGTTCGCGCCTGGACAAGCGCCTGTGGACCGCGGTCGCGCAGGAGATCGGCGGGCGCTCCAACAGCACCGCGCTGGTCGGCACGCCCGAGCAGGTCGCCGACGCGCTGCTCGACTACTACGACCTCGGCGTGACGACCTTCCTGATCCGCGGTTTCGATCCGCTCGAAGACGCGACGGACTACGGCCGCGCGCTGATTCCGCGCACGCGCGAACTCGTCGCGCAGCGCCTGCAGTCGCAGCGCAAGGCGGCCTGAGCCATGAGCGCCGTCCTGTCCATCGACCGCCACGCGGCCCAGCCGCTGAAGCTGCACGCGAACCCGCAGCAGAAGCACTGGTTCGACCCCATCCCGCCGCGCCCCACCGTGCAGGCCGAGCGCCGCCACCGGCAGGAGCGCCTGGCGGGCGCCTTCCGCCTGTTCGCGCGCTTCGGCTTCGCGCAGGGCCTGGCGGGCCACATCACGGCGCGCGATCCCGAGCTGACCGACCACTTCTGGGTCAACCCGCTGGGCGTGCACTTCTCGCGCATCAAGGTGTCCGACCTGCTGCTGGTCAATTCGAAAGGCGAGACCGTCGTCGGCGACCGGCCGCTCAACAAGGCCGCCTTCGCCATCCACGCCGCGATCCACGAGCACAACCCGAACATCGTGGCCGCCGCCCACACGCACTCGACCTACGGCAAGGCCTGGTCCACGCTGGGCCGCAAGCTCGACACGCTCACGCAGGACGCCTGCGTGTTCCACGACGACGTGGCGCTGTTCGACGACTTCACCGGCATGGTGGTCGACACCAGCGAGGGCGATCGCATCGCCCGCGCGCTGGGCGACAAGAAGGGCGCCATCCTCAAGAACCACGGCATCCTGACGGCCGGCCCCACCGTGGAGGCCGCCGCGTGGTGGTACATCGCGCTGGACAACGCCTGCCACACGCAGCTGCTGGCCGAGGCGGCGGGCACGCCGCAGCCGATCGACGAGGCCACCGCGCGCCACACGCACGGCCAGATCGGCGGGCCCGAAGGCGCGATCCATTCCTTCGACAGCCTGTACGAAGGCCTGGTCGAGGCCGAACCCGAACTCCTGCTTTGACGATGAACCCCCGGAGCCTTTCCCCGATGAACGCATCCCTTTCTCGCCGCAGCGTGCTGCGCACCGGCGCCGCCGCCGCCGTGGTCGCCTCGGGCGGCCTCATCGCCTCGCAGGCCTTCTCGCAGCAGGCGCGCAAGCTCACCTTCGCCTGGAACGCTGCGGCCTTCTGCCTCTCGCCCGTGGTGGTGGCGCAGGAGCGCGGCTACTTCGAGCGCAACGGCCTGCAGGTGGACCTCATCAACTACACGGGCTCGACCGACCAGCTGCTCGAATCGCTCGCCACCGCCAAGGCCGACGCGGCCGTGGGCATGATCCACCGCTGGCTCAAGCCGCTCGAATCGGGCTTCGACGTGAAGATCGTCGGCAGCTCGCACGGCGGCTGCGTGCGCCTGGTGGGCGCCAAGGACGCGGGCGCCACCAGCCTGGCCAGCCTCAAGGGCAAGATCATCGGCGTGTCGGACATCGCGAGCCCGGGCAAGAACTTCTTCTCGATCCTGCTCGCGAAGAACGGCATCGACGCCGACCGCGACGTCACCTGGCGCCAGTACCCGGCCGACCTGCTCGACATCGCGGTGAAGAAGGGCGAGATCCACGCCATCGCCGACGGCGACCCGAACGTGTACCTGATCGAGAAGCGCAACCAGGGCACCTTCGTCGAGCTCGCGAGCAACCTCTCGGGCGAGTACAAGGACAAGGTCTGCTGCATCGTCGGCGCGCGCGGCGAGCTGGTGCGCAAGGACAAGGCCACCGTCGCCTCGCTGGTGCGCGCCATCGCGCAGGCCTCCGACTACGTGGCCGAGAACCCGAACGAGTCGGCCAAGCTCTTCGCCAAGTACTCGCCCAAGGTGCCGGTCGAAGACCTGCGCGCGCTGCTGGGCACGCTCACGCACAACCACCACCCGCTGGGCCGCAAGCTGCGCGACGAGGTGGAGTTCTACGCGCGCGACTTCCGCGGCGTCGGCGTGCTCAAGAAGACCACCGACCCGGTGCGCTTCGCGGAGCACGTGTCTTTCGATCCGCTGGCATGAGCGCCGTCATCGACCGGGTGCTGGAAGCACCGCCGGCGCCGGGCAGTTGGCGCCGCCCCGGCATCGAGAAGGCCGCGCCGGCCGCCGTGTTCGCGCGTCCCGCCGAAGGCTTCTGGCGCACCGGCGCGCTCGCGAGCGCGGGCTGGATCGCGCTGGGCCTGCTCACCGTCTACTGGCCCAACAAGGCCGTGGGCTTCAGCGACTGGGCCTACACCGACGAATTCGGCATCGCCGCCATCGCCATCGGCGCGCTGCTGCTGCTCGTGGCGTTGCTCGGCACGCGCGCGGGCCGCGTGGCACGCACGCTGCGCCCGGCCGGGCCGTGGCTGGTGGCGCTGCCGGTGCTGTTCGCCCTCTGGGAGATCGCCACCGCGAAGCTCGCGCTGCTGCCCACGCCGTTCTTCGCGCCGCCGCAGAGCCTCATCGAAACCTACATCGACGATTGGCGCCGCCTCGGCGAAAGCCTGGCACATTCGGCGCGGCTGCTCGCCCACGGCTTCGTGCTGGGCGCGCTGGCGGGCTTTCTCACGGGCGTGACCATCGGCTGGTCGCGCATCGCGGGCTACTGGGTGCATCCGGTGCTGCGCTTCGTGGGGCCGGTGCCGGCCTCGGCGCTGCTGCCGCTGGCGTTCTTCTTCTTTCCGTCGAGCTACGCGGCGGCCGTGTTCCTCATCGCGCTGGCCACGGGCTTTCCGGTGGCGGTGCTGACGTGGTCGGGCGTGGCGGGCGTCAATCGCAACTACTACGACGTGGCGCGCACCATGGGCGCGAGCGAGCGCTTCCTGGTGCTGCGCGTGGCCATTCCCGCCGCGCTGCCGCAGGTGTTCGTGGGCCTGTTCATGGGGCTGGGCGCCGCCTTCTCGGTGCTGGTGACGGCCGAGATGATGGGCGTGAAGGCCGGGCTGGGCTTCTACCTGTCGTGGGCGCAGGGCTGGGCCTCGTACTCGAACATGTACGCCGCGCTGATCGTGATGGCGCTGCTGTGCTCGGGCCTGATCACGCTGCTGTTCAAGGTGCGCGACCGCGTGCTGTCGTGGCAGAAGGGGACCGTGAAATGGTAGCCACCGCCGAAGCCAATGTGCGCCAGGCCGGCGCGCAGATCGACATCCAGGGCGTGAGCCACTGGTTCGACGTGCCGGCCGGGCCGCTGCAGGTGCTCGACGACATCGACCTCACGGTGAAGCCCGGCGAGTTCGTCGCGCTGCTCGGGCCGAGCGGTTGCGGCAAGTCGACGCTGCTGCGCCTCGTGGCCGGGCTGGAGCCCGCCACGGCCGGTCGCATCACGCAGGACGGCGCACCCATCACGCGGCCCGATCCGTCGCGCATCGTCGTCTTCCAGGACCCGACGCTCTACCCCTGGCGCAGCGTGTGGGACAACGTGGCGCTCGGCCTGCAGGCGCGCGGCGTGCTCAAGGCGCAGCGCGGGCGGGTCGACGAGGCGCTGAAGCTCGTCGGCCTCACCGACTTTGCCAAGGCCTTTCCGCACCAGCTCTCGGGCGGCATGGCGCAGCGCGTGGCGCTGGCGCGCGCGCTGGTCAACGACCCGCAGTTGCTGGTGCTCGACGAGCCGCTGGGCAAGCTCGACTCGCTCACGCGCATCGCGATGCAGAGCGAGCTGGTCAACCTGTGGCAGCGCGCGGGCTTCTCGGCACTGCTGGTGACGCACGACGTGGAAGAGGCGCTGTTCCTTGCCAACCGCGTGATCGTGCTGAGCGACCGGCCGGCGCGCATCGCGGCGGAGCTCGTGGTCGACCTGCCGTACCCGCGCCACCGCGGCCATGCGCGGTTGGCAGAACTCCGTCACGAAGCGCTGCGCCACCTGGGGCTCGACGCCACCTGGTAGATGTAGCTCGCCCCCAGGCTGCGCGCACTTCGTGTCGCTTCGCCAACCCCCTACCGGGGGCGGGCCGGCCGCTTCGGGCGGCCGTGCGCGGCGGCCCCCTTGAACAGATATGAACGCTCTGCCGGAAGCCGACTGGCTCAATTTCCTGATCGACCTGCTCCAGGGCGCCCAGGTGCAGTTGCTGCGCGTGCTCGATGCGCTCGGCCTCGTGCAAAAGGTGAACGGCCAGCCGGCGTGGCCGTGGGCGCACCGGCTGTCGGGCGAGAACCTGCTGATCGACCTGGGGCAGGCGCGCAGCCTAGCGTGGACGCTGGTGTGCATCGGCGTGGCGCTGTTGCTGCTGTTGATTGCGCTGGTCTGGCGGCGTCCGCGCTGGTACCTGCTCGCGCTGGTGCCGATGCTGCTGATCGCCGCGCCCTGGCCCCACGCGAACGTCGTGCTCGTGCCTGCAACGCCGGCGAGCTTCCACGCCTCACCGACCGGCTTCACGGCCACGTCCATCGCGCAAGGGCGCGTGCTCTACGCGCAGCACTGCGTGAGCTGCCACGGCACCGACGGCAAGGGCGAAGGGCCGCTGGCCGCCTCGCTGGCCGTGTGGCCGCCGAATCTCACGGGCCCGCTGCTGTGGCGCCGCGCCGATGGCGACCTGCTGTGGCGCGTGCTTCACGGCACCGCCACCATGCCCGGCTTCGGCGGCCCGCTCGACGCGGCCGATGCCTGGGCGCTCATCGACTACATGAAGGCGCAGGGTGCGGGCCAGAGCCTGCGTGCGCTGGGCCACTGGCCGCAGCCCGTCGGCCTGCCCGACATGGCGGTGCGCTGCGGCGCGCAGGCGCCCCGGTCGCTCGCGCAGTGGCGCGGGCAGCGCGTGCGCGTCGTGGCGGGCGCGGTCGCGCCCAGCGAAGACCCGCGCCTGGTGACGGTGCAGCTGCTGCCGCCCGGGGCGAGGGCCGCAGGCGTCACTGCCGATTGCGTCGCCGATTCACCGGCCGCGTGGGAGGCGCTGGCGCTCATCGCGGGCACCGACCAGCTCGCGGGCATGCAGCTCATCGCCGACCGCGACGGCTGGCTGCGCGTGCGCGGCCAGCCGGGGCAGGCCGGCTGGTCCGACGACGACCTGCTGTGCCGCAGCGACAGCCCGCCGGCTGCCTTGGTGAAAGGCTCCGTGCTGCCACCCGATGGCCTGGGCGCGCTCATCGCCCGCATGGACGCCGAGCCGGTGCGCTTCGTCAAGGGCGGCTTCATCCACTGATTTCTTTTTCACTGCTTCTACGGAGAACGAACCCATGACCTCACACCTCGACCGATCGCGCCGCCAGCTGCTTGCCGGCGGCCTTGCCGCTGCCACGACCGCCACCTTGCCCGCCTTCGTGCGCGCGCAGGGCCGACCGGTGCTCAAGGCCGGCGACCAGAAGGGCGGGCTGCGCGCGCTGCTCGAAGCGGCGGGTGGGCTCGAAGGCCTGGGCTACGACATCCAGTGGTCGGAGTTCCCGGCCGCTGCGCCGCTGGCCGAGGCGCTCAACGCGGGCGCGGTCGATTCGGGCCCGATCGGCGATGCGCCGCTGATCTTCGCGCTCGCGGCCGGCACGCGCGTCAAGGCGATCGGCGCGAACCGCTCGGACGCCTACGGCACGGCGGTGCTGGTGCGGCCCGATTCACCGCTCAAGAACGCTGCCGAACTCAAGGGCAAGAGCATCGCCACCAACCGCGGCTCCATCGGCCACTACGTCACGCTCAAGGCGATCACCGCGGCGGGGCTGAAGCCCGAGGACGTGAACATCCGCTTCCTCGCGCCGGCCGACGCCAAGCTCGCGCTCACGCAGGGCTCGGTCGATGCCTGGGCCACCTGGGAGCCCTACACCGCGCTGGCCGAAATCAGCCGCCATGCGCGCGTGCTGGTCAGCGGACGCGGCCTGCTGCCGGGGCTGAGCTACCTCGCCGCGACCGACGCCGCCATTGCCGCCAAGCGGCCGGTGCTGCAGGACTTTCTGCAGCGCGTGGTGAAGGCGCAGCGCTGGTCGTACCGCAACGTCGATGCGTTTTCGGCCACGCTGGCGCGCATCATCGGCATTCCGCCCGAGGCGGCAAAGCTGCAGTTCGAGCGCCGCCAGCAGCAGTGGATTCCCATCGACGCGCAGGTCATCGCCGACCAGCAGGGCACGGCCGATTTCTACCGGCAGGTGGGGCTCATCAAGCAGCCGCTCGACGTGAAAGGCACGTTCGACACCGGCTTCGGTGCCACGGCCTAGGGCTGTCGCTCGAGGGCCTGCACGCGGAAGTCCTGCGGCGCAATGCCGTAGGCGCGGCGAAAGGCGCGGCTGAAGTCCGAGGCGCTGCGAAAGCCGGCGCCGTAGGCGATGTCGGTCACCATCACATGCGGGTAGCGCGCCAGGTCGCTCGCCGCCTGGCGCAGCCGCAGGCTGCGGATGTAGCTGCCCAACCCGCCCTCGTGCTGGAACATGCGGTACAGCGTGGGGCGCGGCAGCTGCAGCGCGGCCAGCACGCTCTCGGGCGTGAGGTCGGCGCGGTGCAGGTGCGTCTGCACATGGCGGCGCACGCGGTCGAACATGGCGGCGCGTGCCGCCGCGCGCGCGTTGCCGTCGAAGCCGGCCTGCTTGCCGAAGGCCGACACCACCAGCTGCGCGCCCGTGCGCACCGCACTCTGGGCCGCCGCCGGCGTCATGCCGCCGATGTGGCGCGCCAGCGAGATCGCGTGCCCGGCCGCCAGCCGCGCCAGTGGCGTGATGCAGGCCAGCGTGCGCCCGTGCAGGGCCTCGGGGTCGGGAAAGCTCTCCTGCACCAGCGCGCCGGGCACGAAGAAGGTGTGGACGCGGCAGTCGTGGCGCCGCATGCGCACCGGCTGGTTCATGTCCAGCGCGAGGATGGTGGGCGTGCCGG
>NZ_JBWKYF010000079.1:0-28281 GCF_059423605.1 Variovorax sp. GW460-12-1-14-LB1 | reverse complement strand
ACCCAGCCCCATTTCGAAGCCCCCCGCGGCCCCTCGGTCGAACTCATCAAGCTGTTGCGCGAGAAGTCGCCCCAGGACATCGCCGAGCTGATGCACCTGTCGGACAAGCTCTCGGCCCTCAACGTGGCCCGCTACGCCGCCTGGTCGTCCAAGAGCACCGACAAGAACGCCCGCCAGGCCGCCTTCGCCTTCGACGGCGACGTCTACGGCGGCTTCGACGCCCGCAGCCTCACGCCCGCCCAGCTCGCCTGGGCCCAGGACCATGTGGGCATCCTCAGCGGCCTGTACGGCCTGCTGCGCCCGCTGGACCGCCTGCAGCCCTACAGGCTCGAAATGGGCACCGCGCTGGCCAACCGCCACGGCAAGGACCTGTACGCCTTCTGGGGCTCGCGCATCGCCGAGCACCTGAACGAGCGCCTGGCGGCCGACCGCACGCCGGTCGTCGTCAACGTCGCCTCGCAGGAGTACTTCAAGTCGGTCGACCAGAAAGTGCTCAAGGCCCGCGTGGTCGAATGCGTGTTCCAGGAGTGGAAGGGCGACAAGTACAAGATCGTGAGCTTCTTCGCCAAGCGCGCCCGCGGCCTGCTGGCGCGCTGGGCCGTGCTGCACCAGGCGGCCACGCCCAAGGCGCTGGAAAAATTCGACCTCGAGGGTTATGGTTTCGACGCTCAAGCGTCGACAGCCGAAAGGCTGGTGTTCAGAAGGAAAGTCTGATGTCCCAAGCGATCAGTCCGGAATTGCGCGAATGGCTGGTGGCCCAGCTCGCGGCCGGCCATTCGGTGCCCGCGTTGCGCATGTCGATGCGGGCGGCCGGCTGGCAGGATGCCGCCACCGACCTCGCACTGGCCCAGCTGGAGGCCGGGTTTCCTGATGTGGAGGCGGCCCTGGCGCCGGCGCGCACCGAGATGCCCGGCCCCGACCTGGACGGCGCGCCGCTGTACATCGAGGCCGGTGACCGCCGCGTGCAGGTGCTGCAGACCGTGCGGCATCCGCGCGTCGTGGTGTTCGGCAACCTGCTGTCGGTCGAGGAATGCGAAGGCCTGATCGCCGCCGCGCGCGTGCGGTTGGCCCGCTCGCTCACCGTCGAGACCCGTACCGGCGGCGAGGTGCTCAACGTCGACCGCACCAGCGACGGCATGTTCTTCGAGCGCGGCGAGAACGAGATCGTCGCGCGCCTCGAACAGCGCCTGGCCATGCTGCTGCGCTGGCCGCTCGAGTACGGCGAGGGCCTGCAGATCCTGCGCTATGCGCCCGGCGCGCAGTACCGCCCGCACTACGACTACTTCGACCCGCACGAGCCCGGCACGCCCACCATCCTCAAGCGCGGCGGCCAGCGCGTGGCCACGCTCGTGATGTACCTGCAGGAGCCCGAGCAGGGCGGCGCCACCACCTTCCCCGACATCGGGCTCGAAGTGGCCCCGGTGCGCGGCACCGGCGTGTTCTTCAGCTACGACCGGCCCGACCCCGCCACCCGCACGCTGCACGGCGGTGCGCCGGTGCTCGCGGGCGAGAAGTGGGTCGCCACCAAGTGGCTGCGCGAGCGCGAGTTCAAGTAAAAAGAAAAACAAGGACCCGATGAAAGTCACCGCCAACGGCCTGCAGATCGAAGTCGACGACACCGGCGGCGAAGGGCGCCCCGTCATCCTGCTGATCATGGGGCTGGGCATGCAGCTGGTCGCGTGGCCCGACGGCTTCGTGCAGCAGCTGGTCGACGCCGGCTTTCGCGTGGTGCGCCACGACAACCGCGACATCGGCCTGAGCCAGGGCTTCGACCACCTCGGCACCGGCAACCTCGTGTGGGAAACCATCCGCCACCGCATCGGCCTGAAGGTGCGCAGCGCCTACACGCTGCAGGACATGGCGCTCGATTCGCTCGGCGTGCTCGACGCGCTGGGCATTGCCCGCGCCCACATCGTCGGCGCCTCGATGGGCGGCATGATCGCGCAGCGCATCGCCGCCACCGCGCCCGAGCGCACCGCCAGCCTCGTGAGCATCATGAGCTCCAGCGGCGCGCGCGGCCTGCCGGGCCCGCGCCGCGAGGTCGGGGCCATGCTCATGCGGCGCCCGCGCAGCCACGACGAGGCCGCGCTGGTCGCGCACAGCATCAAGCTGCTGCGGCTCATCCAGAGCCCGGCCTACCCGCAGACCGACGAGCAACTGGCCACGCGCCTCACCTTCAGCATGCGCCGCGCCTACCACCCGGCCGGCCTGATGCGCCAGATGCTCGCCATCGGCGCCGACGACGACCGCCCGCAGGTGCTGGCGCGCATCCAGCGACCGACGCTGGTGCTGCACGGCGACGCCGACGCGCTCGTGCCCATCGCCTGCGGCCGTGATTCGGCGCAGCGCATTCCGGGCGCGACCTTCATCGCCGTGCCCGGCATGGGCCACGACCTGCCGCCCGAGGTCTGCACGATCCTCGCCCACCACATCGCTCCGTTCGCACACGCGGCGGATGCCGGAACCGCCCCATGAGCCACGACCCGACCAACCCCAATACCCCCGAACAGTCGCAGCTCGGCCGCGCCTCGGCCTACGCCGACAAGTACGACCCGTCGCTGCTGTTCCCCATCGCACGCACCACGCAGCGCGAAGCCATGGGCATCCAGGCCGGCGCCTTGCCCTTCTTCGGCGCCGACCTCTGGACTGCCTTCGAACTGAGCTGGCTGAACCCGCGCGGCAAGCCGCAGGTGGCCATCGCGCACTTCACCATTCCCTGCGAAACGCCCAACATCATCGAGAGCAAGTCGTTCAAGCTGTACCTCAACAGCTTCAACAACAGCACCTTCGCCAGCATCGATGCCGTGCGCGAGCACCTGCGCACCGACCTCTCCGAAGCCGCATGGCGCGGCAGCGACCAGTCGGCCGGCATCGGCGTGAAGCTGCTCACGCCCGACCTCTTCGACCGCGAGCCCGTGCACGAGATCGACGGCCTGGACCTCGATCGCCTCGACATCGAATGCACCCACTACCAGCCCGCGCCCGAGCTGCTGAGCAGCGACACGACGCAGGTGCACGTGAACGAAACCCTCACCAGCCGGCTTCTGAAGAGCAACTGCCTCGTCACCGGCCAGCCCGACTGGGGCAGCGTGCAGATCCGTTACAGCGGTCCGCCCATCGAACAGGCCGGCCTGCTGGCGTACATCGTGAGCTTTCGCAACCACAACGAGTTCCACGAGCCCTGCGCCGAACGCATGTTCACGGACATCTGGCGCCAGTGCCAGCCGACCAAGCTCGCGGTGTACGCGCGCTACACGCGGCGCGGCGGGCTGGACATCAACCCGTTCCGCACGAGCTGGCCGCAGGCGCTGCCGGTGAACATCCGCACGGCGCGGCAGTAACGGCCACCCGCGGGCGGTCGCGCGCAGCCGCGGCTTAAGCCCCTCTTCGGAATTCCTGAACTCGCAGGCCGCCCCCTGTGGCATTCTGAAATTCCCCCGCGAGTTCGCGGGCGAACGAACATCCGAAGCAGAGGCAAGACACATGGTTGAAGGCAAAGTGATCGTCGTCACCGGCGCGGGCGGCGGCATCGGGCGCGACATCGCGCTCGCGATGGCGCGGCATGGCGCGAAAGTGGTGGTCAACGACATCGGTGCGGGGCTCGACGGCGCGGGCGGCAGTGCCGGGCCGGCGCAGCAGGTGGTCGAGGAAATCCGCGCGGCAGGTGGCGAGGCTGTGCCCAACACCGACAGCGTGGCCGATGCCGCGAGCGCCGGGCGCATCGTGGAATGTGCGGTCGACAACTTCGGGCGCATCGACGCGGTGGTGAACAACGCGGGCATCCTGCGCGACCGGTTCTTTCACAAGATGTCGGTCGACGAGTGGGACGCGGTGATCAAGGTGCACCTGTACGGCGCCTACTTCGTGAGCCGCGCGGCCGCGACGCACTTCAAGGAACAGAATTCGGGCGCGCTGGTGCACATGACCTCCACCTCGGGCCTGATCGGCAACTTCGGCCAGGCCAACTACGCGGCGGCCAAGCTCGGCATCGCGGCGCTGTCGAAGTCCATCGCGCTGGACATGCTCAAGTTCAACGTGCGCTCCAACTGCATTGCGCCCTTCGCCTGGAGCCGCATGATCGGCGCCATTCCCACCGACACCGACGAGCAGCGCGCCCGCGTCGACAAGATCAAGCAGATGACGCCCGCCAAGGTGGCGCCGCTCGCGGTGTACCTGGCGAGCGACGCGGCGGCGGCCGTGAACGGGCAGATCTTCTCGGTGCGCAACAACGAGATCTCGCTCATCAGCCAGCCGCGACCGGTGCGCTCCGTCCACCGCTCGGAAGGCTGGACGCCCGAGAGCATCGCCGAGCACGCCATGCCCGCGATGCGCGCCAGTTTCTTCCCGCTGGACCGCTCGGCCGACGTGTTCAGCTGGGACCCGGTCTGAAGACATGAGGGCATGAGGACAAACCCGCAAGCGGCTGCAGGCGACGCCGTTCGCCGGACAATGCGCGTTCCTCCCGCTTCCTTCGTGCCCGCCCGGTGAACCTGCACTTCGACCTGTTCGACCTGAAACTGTTCGTCTACGTGGCGGACGCGCGCAGCCTCACGCGCGGCGCCGAGAAGGCCTGCATCTCGCTGGCCGCCGCATCCACGCGCATCAAGCAGATGGAAGAGGCGGTGGGCGGCAAGCTGCTGCACCGCAGTGCGCAGGGGGTGAGCCTCACGGCCGCGGGGCAGGCCGTGCTGTACCACGCCAAGCGCGTGATGCAGCAGATGGAGCACCTGCGCTGCGACATGCAGGACTTCGGCAAGGGCATCAAGGGCCATGTGCGCGTGTTCGCCAACACCACCTCGATCACCGAGTACCTGCCGCAGAAACTCGCGGGCTTTCTCACGCAGCATCCGGCCGTGCAGGTCGACCTGCGCGAGTACCTGAGCGAAGAAATCGTGCGCGCCGTGGCCGACGGCGAGGCCGACATCGGCATCCTCGCGGGCGACGTGCACACCGGCGAGTTCGATGCGCGCCCCTTCGGGCGCAATCAGCTCGTGCTGGTGGTGCCGCCCACACACCCGCTGGCGGGCGCGTCGTCGGTGGCCTTTGCCGACACGCTCGACGAGCAGCACGTGGGCCTGCACCACGGCAGCGCGATCCACCGCTTTCTGCAACGCCGCGCCGAACTCGCGGGGCGCGGCTTCAACCCGCGCATCCAGGTCAGCAGCTTCGAGGCCATCTGCCTGATGATCGAAGCGGGCGTGGGCGTCGGCGTGCTGCCGTCGTCGTCGGCGCACCGGTTGTCGATGGCGATGCGCATCTCGACCGTGGCGCTCAGCGACGCCTGGGCCGAGCGCGAACTCAAGCTCATCGCGCGCAACCGCGAGCAGTTGCCGGCCTCCGCGCGCGAGCTGTTCGATCACCTCACCCTGGCCTGAGGCGCGACGGGCCATGTCCGCCGACCTGAAATCGCTGCGCCTGTTCGTGGCCGTGTCCGACCACGGCAGCATCAGCGAAGGCGCCAAGCGCTGCCACATCGCGCTCGCGGCTGCGAGCAAGCGCATCTCCGATCTCGAGGCGCGCGCCCGATTGCCGCTGCTGGTGCGCCATGCGCGCGGCGTCACGCTCACCTCGGCCGGCCATGGGCTTCTCCTGCATGCGCGCGCCGTGCTCTCGGCCATGGACCGGCTCGGCGCCGAGCTCGACGATTTCCAGAACGGCGTGGCGGGCGTGGTCAGCATCACGGCCAACGCCTCGACCATCGCGCAGTTTTTGCCGGCGCAGATCGGCTCGTTCCTGCGCCTGCACCCGGTGCTCAAGATCGACCTGCAGGAGCGCGCCAGCACCGAGGTGGTGAAGGCCGTGCAGGCCGGCCTCGCCGACATCGGCGTGATCGAGGGCCAGACGCCCGCCGACGGCCTCGAATGCCTGCCCTACCGCACCGACGAGCTGGCCGTGGGGGGGGGGGGGGGCGCGCGCCACCACCCGCTGGCGCGCCGCAAGCGCATCGACGTGGCGGAGGTGCTGCGTCACGACCATATCGTGGTGCGCGAAGGCACGGCGCTGCACCGCGTGCTGCTGGCCGCCGCGCTCGAGGCCCAGGTGCCGCTCAAGGTGCGCATGCAGGTGGGCAGCTTCGACATGGTCTGCCGCATGGTGGAGCAGGGCGTGGGCATCGGCGTGCTGCCCTATGCGGCCATCCTGCCGCAGCTGCAGATCCTCAAGCTGCGCTGCCTCAAGCTCGATGCGCCCTGGGCGCTGCGCCGCCACCTGCTGTGCGTGCGCCGCCAGCAGGAGCTCACGGCCGCCGCGCGCTCGGTGCTCGAACACCTCGGCCGTCCCGACTGATCCGGGGCGCTCGGGCGGCGAGCCTTCGCGTCGCGCGAAGGCTCGAACTCGCCAAAAACGAATTGTTCTCCCGCGGCCCTCGCGCAAAGATGCGGGCACACCAAAGGAGACACCCTTGAAGATCATCCGCGTCAGCGCCACGCCGCTGAACATCCCCGTGACCATCGACGTGGTCGGCCTGAACAAGCAGACCTCGCTGTCGTTGTGCCTCACCGAGATCGAGACCGACACCGGCCTCGTCGGCCACGGCATGACGGCCATCACCGAAGAGGAAATCATTGCCGCCGCCGTGCGCGAAGTGGCCGGCCCCGCGCTGATCGGCGAAGACCCGATGGCCACCGAGCGGCTGTGGGAGAAGCTCTACTGGCTGCTCTCGCCGCGCGGCCAGACCGGCTACGCGAGCCACACCATCGCCGCGCTCGACATCGCGCTGTGGGACCTGAAGGGCAAGGCGCTGGGCCAGCCGCTGTGGCGCCTGTTCGGCGGCGCGCGCGCCAAGGTGCCGGTGTACGCCACCTTCGGCTTCGGCTTCTTCGAGCGCGACCAGCTCGCTGCCGCCGCCAAGCTGTGGGTGTCGCAGGGCTTCCAGCGCCTGAAGATGACCGTGGGCAACCACGCACTCGCGCGCCGCGACGAGCCGCGTCCGCTCGACGAGGTCATTGCCGAGGACGTGCGCCGCGTGGCCGCCGTGCGCGAGGCCGTGGGCCCCGACGTCAAGCTGTACGTCGATGCCAACTGCGGCCTCGACCTGTTCCATGCCACCGAACTCGCGCACCGCATCGAGCCCTACGGCATCAGCTTCTTCGAGGAGCCGCTCACGCAGAACGACGTGCGCCAGATGGCCCAGCTGCGCGCGCGCACGCGCATTCCGCTGGCCTGCGGTCAGAACGAGGGCCTGGCCTTTCGCTTTCGCGACCTGCTGGTGAACCAGGCGGCCGACGTGCTGCAGCCCAACGTGACCATCTCGGGCGGCTACTCGCAGTGCCTGAAGATCGCGGGCATGGCCGCGGCCTTCAACGTGCCCATCGACAACGGCGGCGCCTGGCCCTTCCACAACATGCACCTGCACGCGGGCGTGTCCAACGGCGGGCTGGTCGAGTACCACTACGTCGCGGTGCAGATGCTCAAGCAGATCTTCGACGGCCTGCCCGTGCCCGACCAGGGCTGGCTCACGCTGCCCGAGGCACCGGGGCTGGGCTTCACGCCCAACGCCGAGCGCGTGCGCGAGCTCGCGAAGCTGCCGACCTCGCACGGGAAAGGCAAGGCCTGAGCGCCACCCGACGACACTTCCGACCACGACCAGGCCGCGCAGACGGCCGGCGCATCCCGACCACCACGGAGACAAGATGAACGACAGAAGAACAGACGCCATGCGGCCATCGCGCCGGCATGCCCTGCAGGCCGCGCTGGCCCTGGCCGGCCTGCTGGCCGCCGCACCCGCCGCGTGGGCGCAGAAGTTTCCCGACAAGCCCATCCGCATCGTCGTCGGCTACTCGGCCGGCGGCGGCGTCGACGCGGTCGCGCGCATGCTCAGCGCGCGCCTGCCCGCCGTGCTGGGCCAGCAGGTGCTGGTCGAAAACCGCACCGGCGCCACCGGCCTCATCGCGGCCGACCTCGTCGCCAAGGCGCCGCCCGACGGCTACACGCTGATGATGGGCGACAGCGCCTTGCTCATCGCCAAGCTGTTGCAGCCGAAGATCGCGATCGATCCGCTGACCAGCTTCAAGCCCGTGGCCGGTGCCTTCGTGTCGCCGCTGATGATCGTCGCGGGCAACGACTTTCCCGCCAAGACGCCCGCCGAACTCGTCAAGGAACTCAAGGCGCATCCGGGCCGCTACTCCTACGCGTCGTCGGGCGTGGGCACCGTGCAGCACCTGGGCTTCGAGATGCTCAAGCAATCCACCGGCGCGTTCGTGGTGCATGTGCCCTACCGCGGCGCGGCGCAGATCGTGCCCGACGTGGTCGGCGGCCAGGTGCCGCTGGGCGTGGTGAGCGCCACCGCCGCCATGGCGCAGTCGAAGGCCGGCAAGCTGCGCGCGCTGGCGCTGCTGAACAACGCCAAGCTCGAAGGCGCCGAAAGCGTCGCGCCGCTGGCCGAGGCGCTGCCGGGCTTCGACGTCGCGCCGCGTATCTTCCTGCTCGCGCCGGCGGGCACGCCCAACGACGTGGTCGACAAGCTCTCGGCCGCCGTGAAAACCGTGCTCGACATGCCCGAGACGGGCACGGCCGCCGCCGCGCAGGGCACGCTGCGCGCCTACGCCACGCCGGCGCAGCTGGGCAAGGACATGGCGGAGGAAACGACGCGATGGAAACGCATCATCACGGACCAGCGCATCGTGGCGGAGGGCAACTGAGGTGACACAACAGCCCCATCTCGGCCTCATCGTTCCGCCCGCAGCCGGCGCCGTGCCGGTCGACGGCCCGCTGCTCTACGGCGACCGCATCCGCTTCAGCGCCAAGGGCCTGGGCCTCGGCGAAATCTCCACGCGCGGCTACACCGAGGTGATCGACTCGGTCATCGGCAAGGCGCTGGCGCTGAAGGAAGAGGGCGCGAGCGCCGTCTCCCTCATGGGCACCTCGCTGAGCTTCTTTCGCGGCCTCGCCTTCACCCGCCAGCTGAAGCGCGAGATGGAACAGGCCACGGGCCTGCCCTGCACGACGATGAGCGACGCCATCCTTGCGGGCCTGCGCCACCTGAAAGTGCGGCGCGTGGCCGTCGCCACCGCCTACATCGACGAGGTCAACACGCAGCTGCGCACCTACCTCGAACAGAGCGACTTCGAACCGCTCGCACTCGAAGGCCTGGCCATCTCCGACGTGCAGGCCGTGGGCCAGGTGTCGACCGAGGTGCTGGTCGACCTGTGCCTGAAGGTGTTCGAAGACCAGCCCGGCGCCGACGGCCTCCTGATCTCGTGCGGCGGCCTCGTCACGCTCGATGCGGTGCGCGAGGTCGAGGCGCGCCTGCAGGTGCCCGTGGTGTCCAGCTCGCCCGCGGGCTTCTGGGACCTCGTGCGCACCGCCGGGCTCGATGCGCGCTCGCCGGGGCAGGGCCGGCTGTTCGCCTGAACCCCGTCAGGCCAGCCAGCGCCCCACGCGGGCCGTGCCGGCCAGCTGCCAGACGCGCTCGCACAGCGCCTTCGCTTCGTCGGCCGTCGCGCCTTCGCCGTAGTGCGCCAGGCGCTGCATCTTGTCCTCGATCTCGGCGCGGCTCAGGCTGTTGCCGGGGTCGCCCTTGGGTTCGTCGACGCGGCCGGCCAGCGTGCGGCCATCGGCCGTGTGCACGCTGACCTTGCCGATCCAGCGCGCGGGGTAGGCGGTGTCGACCTCGTCGTCCAGCGCCATCGTCACCTTCTCGCGGAAGGCCGAGACCTCGGGCGAGAGAAAGTCGCGGTCGAACTCGCCCAGGCCCGCGCGGCCGTGCACGGCGATGAGGCCCAGCACCGTGCCCATCGAGAACTTGCCCTGGTGCACCGTGGCGGGCACCGTCACGCGGCCCAGCACGTCGATGGCGCCCTGGTGCACATGGGTCGTGACCTGGGACACGTCGGCCGGTTGGAGCTTGTTCTGTTCCATCACCTGCAGCAGCGCGTCGGCGGCCGGGTGCGTGTGGCGGCAGGAGGCGTGGTACTTGAACGAGGTCTCGGCCAGCGTCCAGCGCGTGCCCAGGCCGTCGGTGAGCTTGGCCGGGTCGGCGTCGCTCGACATGCCCACGCCCAGCCCCTGCGCGCCTTCGAGGATCCTGGCCGCGCCCGTGAAGCCGTCCTGCGCGAGGTAGGCCGACATCAACCCGCTGGCCGCTGCGTGCGCGCAGTGCAGCTGCTTCGAATCGGCCGCGTCGCGCAGGAACTCCCACACACCGGCCGACTGCGTGCCGGCCGAGCCGAAGGCATGCAGCATCTGCTGCGGCGACAGCTCCAACAGGCGGCCCACCGCCGCGGCTGCCGCGAGCGTGCCCGCCGTCGCGGTGGTGTGGAAGGTGCGGTAGTGCGACCGGCCGAGGAACTCGCCGACGCGGATGCCCACCTCGTAGCCCGCGACCACGGCTGTCAGCAGCTGCGCGCCGCTGGCACCGAGGCTCTGTGCCACCGCCAGTGCGGGTGCGATGACCACGGCGGCCGGGTGGAACACCGAGCCGTTGTGCACGTCGTCCTGCTCCACGTAGTGCGAGGCCGCCGCGTTGACCATCGCCGCGAACAGCGGCGAGCTGGTGTGCCGTGAGGTGAGGATTTCGCTCGGGCCTTCAGCGGGGCCCATCATTTGCGCGAAGCGCTCGATGCTGCGTATCGGCCTCGCGGTGCGGGCCGCGAGCACCGAGCCGAGCCAGTCGAGCATCAGGTCTTCGGTGCGGCGCAGCACGGGCGCGGGGATGTCGGCGAACTTCAGCTCGGCCGCGAAGGTGGCGAGCACCTTGCTGGGGTGATCGATGGCGTTCATGTGCAGTCCTTCAGAACGAGCGTGGCAGGCCGAGCATGTGCTCCGCCACGTAGCTCAGGATGAGGTTGGTCGAGATCGGCGCCACCTGGTACAGCCGCGTCTCGCGGAACTTGCGCTCGATGTCGTATTCGCATGCAAAGCCGAAGCCGCCGTGGAACTGCAGGCAGGCGTTGGCCGCCTCCCAGCTCGCCTTGGCCGCGAGGTACTTCGCCATGTTGGCCTGCGCGCCGCAAGGCTGGCGCGCGTCGAACAGGCGGCAGGCCTCGTAGCGCATCAGGTTCGCGGCCTCGGTCTCGATGAAGGCTTCGGCAATCGGAAACTGCACGCCCTGGTTCTGCCCGATGGGGCGGCCGAACACCACGCGGTCCTTCGTGTAGGCCGTCACCTTGTCGATGAACCAGTAGCCGTCGCCGATGCACTCGGCCGCGATCAGCGTGCGCTCGGCGTTCAGGCCATCGAGGATGTACTTGAAGCCCTGGCCTTCCTCGCCGATGAGGTTCTCCGCCGGGATCTCGAGGTTCTCGAAGAACAGCTCGTTGGTCTCATGGTTCACCATGTTGAGAATCGGGCGCACCGTCATGCCCTTGCCGATGGCGTCGCGCAGGTCGACGATGAAGATCGACATGCCTTCCGACTTCTTCTTCACGTCCGCCAGCGGCGTGGTGCGCGCCAGCAAAATCATCAGGTCCGAATGCTGGATGCGCGAGATCCACACCTTCTGTCCGTTGACGACATAGCGGTCGCCCTTCTTCACGGCGGTGGTCTTGATCTTCGTGGTGTCGGTGCCGGTGGTCGGCTCGGTCACGCCCATCGACTGCAGGCGCAGCTCGCCGCTGGCGATCTTCGGCAGGTACTGGCGCTTCTGCGCCTCGCTGCCGTGGCGCAGCAGCGTGCCCATGTTGTACATCTGGCCGTGGCAGGCGCCCGAGTTGCCGCCGCAGCGGTTGATCTCTTCCATGATCACCGAGGCTTCGGTCAGGCCCAGGCCCGAGCCGCCGTACTCCTGCGGGATCAGGGCGGCCATCCAGCCGGCCTTGGTGAGTGCGTCCACGAACTCGGCGGGGTAGCCGCGCGCCTCGTCGACCTTGCGGAAGTACTCGTTGGGAAACTGCGCGCACAGGTCGCGCACGGCGTCGCGGATGTCGGGGAAACGGTTGTCGGTAGCGATCATCGTGTTCAGTCCTGGCGGGGGCCGCCCGCTTCTTTCTCGACGCGTTGCCAGATCTCGATGGCCATCGGGTCGTCGATCTCTTCGAGGATGTGGCCCACGAGGCCGATGGCGCGCGCCATCACGCCGAAGCCGCGGATGATCTTCCACGGAAAGCCGAACTCGGCCGCAATGGCGCCGATGGCGCCCGTGGCGTTGATCGGCAGCGACTTGCCCGACACGCGCTCGGCCTCCTCCTGCACGGCCTGCATCAGCGCGACGTAGTGGCTCGACAAGCCGTTCTCGGCCGCGATCTGGAACAGGCGCGGCGTGCGCGGGTCGATCGGCTTGTGCAGCGGATGGCCCAGCCCCGGCACGATGATCTTGCGCGCGCGGTGGTCGGCCACGATGTCCTTCGCCATGTCGGCCAGCGGGCGGGTGGGCTTCTCGCCGAAGGGAATGGCCTCGTACAGCATCTTCGCGGCGCCCTCGGTGCTGCCCACGAACACGGTGCCCAGCCCGCACAGGCCGGCGGCCACGGCGGCCTGCAGCGCTTCGGGTGCGCCGGCGTAGGTGAGCCGCGCGGCCAGTGCGCTCGGCGTGACGCCGTGCTCCACCAGCGTGACGACGATGGCGTTGAAGGTCACGGATTCCTGCGGCGTCGGGATGCGGCCCGTCAGCTCCAGGAAGGCCATGTCGCCCAGGTTCAGGTGGCCGAGGATCTCCGAGGGCAGGTCGCGCCCGCGCACGGTGATCTTGTCGGGCGTGCTGTGGCCGAGGTCGGTGTGCAGGGATTTCTTGATCTTTGTCATGGCCGCAAATCTATCCCCGCGCGCGCCCGCAGGCGCTCAGTGATTGCGAAACCCTCCCTTCCGCAATCGCGAATGCCCGCCGGCGAGGTCTTCGGGCACGCTGCGACTCGTCATTGCAACGGAAAAGAAAAGGCAGACAGCGCGATGGATTCCGACTCACTCCTGGCCGTGCGCGAAGCGGCGCTCGACTACTTCACCCGCAGCGGCGCCACCGCGCGACGCCGCGCCCGCACCGAACACCCGCAGGCCGACGAGGCCAATGGCTGGGGCGACATCGCCGCGCTCGGCTGGCCCGGCATGCTGGCGCCCGAAGCGGCCGGCGGCCTGGCGCTGGGGCTCGACGGCGCCGCGGAAATCCTGCGCGCGGCTGGCGAGCACGCGGCGCCCGAGCCGCTGCTGGCAGTGGCGGGCCTGAGCGCGCTGCTGCTGGCACGGCTCGACACGCCTGCCGCGCGTGCCCTGCTGGCCGACCTCGTGGCAGGCCGCAGCCTGCCCGCGCTGGCCTGGCAGGAAAGCGCGGGCGACCTCAGCGCCGTGCCGCTGGCCTGCGGCTGCGAGGCGCGCGCGGGTCATGGGGGCGGCGTGCTGCTGCAGGGCGACAAGCTCATGGTGCTGCCCGGCGCCGCCGCCAGCGGCTGGCTGGTGTCGGCGCGCGGCGAGGACGACGCCGTGCTGCTGTGGGTGCCGCGCGGCACAGCCGGCGTGAGCGAGACGATCGTGCCGCTGGTCGATGGCAGCCAGGCAGCCAACCTTCGCTTCGAAGAGGTCGTGCTGCCGGCCGACGCCGTGCTGGCCAGCGGGCCGGCCGCGCAGGAGGCGTTGCGCCAGGCGCTCGCGGCCGGACAGATCTTGCAGGCCGCGGAGCTGCTCGGCGCAGGGCAGGCGATGTTGGCGCAGACCCTGGCCTACCTGCGCACGCGCTCGCAGTTCGGCAAGCCCATCGGCAGCTTCCAGGCGCTGCAGCACCGCAGCGTCGACATGTTCATCCACCTCGAGGTGGCGCAGGCCACGCTCAACGAGGTGCTGGCACTGGCAAGCGACGGCACCTTGCCTTCTGACCGGCTCGAAGCCGAGGCCAGCCGCGTCAACGCGCGTTGCACCGCTGCCGCGCTGCAGGCGTCGCGCGCGGCGGTGCAGCTGCACGGGGCCATCGGCTACACGCAGGAATGCGACCTGAGCCTGTTCTACAAGCGCGTGCTGTGCCTGTCGGCGTGGCTGGGCAATGCCACGGCGCACCAGCGCCGGCATGCCGCGCTGACTGGCGAAGCTGAAGCTGCTGCGAGCAGTGCTGCAGCCTGGAACGGCGAGTTCCTCGCGCGCACCACCGACTGGTCCGCCATGCCTGAGGCCGAGTTCCGCCGCATGGTGCGCGGCTTCTTGCAGCAGCGCTATCCGGCGCAGCTGCGCTACCTGTCGCACCGCGCGCGCTGGAGCGAGGTTCGCGAGTGGTACCTCACACTCTCGGCGCAGGGCTGGATCGCGCCGGCCTGGCCGCAGTCGCACGGCGGCATGGGCCTGCCGGCGGACAAGCTCATCGCCTGGATCGAGGAACTGGAGCAGCACGGCGTGGCGCGCGCGCCCGACCAGGGCATCGTGATGATCGGGCCGCTGCTGATCCAGCACGGCACGCCCGAACAGCAGCAGCGCTTTCTGCCGCGCATCCTCAGCGGCGAGCACGTGTGGTGCCAGGGCTACTCGGAGCCCAATGCCGGCTCCGACCTGGCCGGCCTGCGCACCGAGGCGGTGGCCGGGCACGATGCGCAGGGCGATCACTTCGTCGTCAACGGCCAGAAGATCTGGACCACGCTCGCGCAGGATGCGAACCACATCTTCATGCTCGTGCGCACCGACAAGGGCGCGCGCAAGCAGGAGGGCATCAGCTTCCTGTTGTGCGACCTGCGCACGCCGGGCGTCACGGTGCGGCCGATCCACACGCTGGCGGGCGAGCCCGAGTTCTGCGAGGTGTTCTTCGACAACGTGCGCGTGCCGGCCGACCAGCTCGTGGGCCGGCTGCACGGCGGCTGGACCATCGCGAAGGCGCTGCTGGGCTTCGAGCGCATCTTCCTGGGCAGCCCCAAGCAGTCGCAGTACGCGCTGGGCCAGCTGGCGCGGCTCGGGCAGGCGCGGCGCCTGTTCGCCGACCCGGTGTTCGCACAACGCTTCGCGGCGCTGCGGCTCGACGTGCTCGACCTGTCGGCCGCCTACACGGGCTTTGCCGACATCGTGCGCGCGGGCAAACCGCTGCCCGCGTCGGTGTCGCTGCTGAAGATCTGGGCCAGCGAGACCTACCACCGCATCGGCGCCTTGCTGGTCGAGGCCGGCGAAGAGCAGGGCGCGGTCGCGGGCGACCAGGTGCTCGACGGCCAGAGCTTCAACGTGCTCTCGCCGCTCATCGGCTCCACCGCCGCCATGATCTACGGCGGCACAAACGAGATCCAGCGCAACATCCTCGCGCGACAGGTGCTCGACCTGCCGGCCTGAGCGATGTGAGCCGCCAAAGACATACACAACTGGAGACAACGCTCATGCAATCCCTCGACTTTCTTTCGCGCCGCCAGCTCATGGCCGCGCTGGCGGGCGGCGCGGCGCTGGCCGCACTGCCGCACCGCGCCTTCGCGC
This sequence comes from Variovorax sp. GW460-12-1-14-LB1, assembly GCF_059423605.1. NCBI lineage: Bacteria > Pseudomonadati > Pseudomonadota > Betaproteobacteria > Burkholderiales > Comamonadaceae > Variovorax > Variovorax sp. GW460-12-1-14-LB1. The sequence goes on along the minus strand of NZ_JBWKYF010000079.1, from coordinate 12,984 downwards.
AGCAGCCGCTGCCGCCGCTCATCAAGCTGGTGGTCGGCTATTCGGCCGGCGGGCCGGTCGACGGCGCCGCGCGCCTGCTCGCGCCCGCGCTGGGCCAGGAGCTGGGCACGCAGGTGATCGTCGACAACCGGCCCGGTGCCGCCGGCTCGCTCGGCGGCAACGCGGTCGCCAAGGCGCCACCCGACGGCGCGATGCTGTTCTTCGGCGCGAGCCCGACCATCACCATCAACCCGAACGTGCAGCGCAGCATGCCCTTCGATCCGATGAAGGACCTCACGCCCCTTGCGCCGCTGGTCGACTACACCAACGTGCTGGTGGTCAACAACGACCTGCCGGTGCGCAACGTGGGCGAGCTGCTGGCCTATGCCAAGGCCAAGCCCGGCAAGCTGTTCTACGGCTCGGCGGGCGTGGGTGCGTCGAACCACCTGAGCGGCGCGCTGCTCGAGAAGATGAGCGGCGTGCAGCTCACGCACGTGCCGTACAAGGGCAGCGCCCCGGCGCTGGCCGATGTGATGGCCGGCACCGTGCCGATGATGTTCGACATCATCGCCACCTCGCGGCCCTTCATCCAGTCGGGCAAGCTGCGCGCGCTGGCCGTCACCTCGCGCCAGCGCAACCGCATGCTGCCCGACGTGCCGACCATGATCGAGTCGGGCGTGCCCGGCTACGACGTGGGCGGCTGGTTCGGCCTGTACGGCCCGGCGCGCATGGACCCGGCGCTGGTGGCGCGCGTGAACGCCGCGGCGCAGAAGATGCTGGCGCGCGAAGACATCGCGCACCGCCTGCGCGAGCAGGGCTACGAGGTCTGGGCGGGCGCGCCGGAGGTGCTGGCGACCAAGGGCGTGTCGGACCGCAAGCTGTGGGCCAGCGCCTCCAAGGGCATCGAGGCGGAATAGCCGATGCAACCCCGCATTCATCACCTGCTCGAAGAACGCGCGGCCCGCACGCCGGACGCGGTGTTCCTCCACGAACTGGATGGGACCACCACCTATGGCGCGCTGCAGGCCATGGTCGAGACCGCCGCGAACGACCTGCTCGCCGCCGGCGTGCGGCCGACCGATCGCGTGCTGCTGGTGGCCGAGAACTGCGCCGCCCACATCGCGCTGCTGCTGGCCTGCAGCCGCGTGGGCGCGTGGTCGTGCGGCGTCAACGCGCGCATGTCGCCGGGCGAGATCGCGGCCATCGCCGAGCGCGCGGATGCGCGGCTGTGCTGCTTCACCACCGATGCGTCCGACGCGGCGCGCACGCACGCGCAGCGCGCGTCGGCCGTGCCGGCCACGCTGCCCGGCGTGATGTTCACCGCCGCGCGCGCCGAGGCCCGCCCCGAGCCCGACCCGGCGCTGGCCGATGCCGCCGCGATCATCTTCACCTCGGGCACCTCGGGCACGCCCAAGGGCGTGATGGTGTCGCACCGCGGGCTGCTGCACTTCGGCCGCGTGTCGGCGGCGGTGCGTGCGCTCGACACGCGCGACCGCGTCTACGCCTTCCTGCCCATGACCCACATCTTCGGCATCGGCACCGTGCTGATGGCCGCCCTCACGGGCGGGGCCGCGCTGGTGCTGCGCGCCAGCTTCTCGCCGGCCGACATGCTCGAAGCGCTGGCGCACGGGCAGGTGTCGAACCTGCTCGGGCCGCCGACCATGTACGCGCGGCTGCTGGCGCACATCGAGGCGCAGCAGCTGGCGCCGCGCTTTCCGAATTTGCGCTACGTGTACACCGGCTCCGCGCCGCTCGACCCGGCGCTCAAGCAGCGCGTGGAGCGGCGGTTCGGCCAGCCGCTGCACTACGGCTACGGCCTGTCGGAGTACGCGGGCTCGGTGTTCCTCACGCGCACCGAGGCGCCGCGTGCCGACACCTCGGCGGGCTACGTGGTCGAGGGCGGCGAGGGGCGCATCGTCACGCCCGAAGGCACTGAAGCGGCATCCGGCGACACCGGCGAGATCTGGCTGCGCGGCCCGGGCCTGATGCTGGGCTACTTCCGCGACGCGCCCGCCACCGCGCAGGTGATGCGCCCGGGCGGCTGGTACGCCACCGGCGACCTCGGTCGCTTCGATGCAGACGGTGCGCTGTTCGTGGTGGGGCGGCTCAAGGAAATGATCATCCGCTCGGGCTTCAACGTGTACCCGGCCGAGGTCGAGGCGGTGATCGGCCGTTTCGCGGGCGTGCACCTGTGCGCCGTGGTCGGCGTGCCCGAGGCCGACGGCAACGAGCAGATCGTCGCCTTCGTCGAGCTGAATCCGGGCGCGTCGCTCGACGAGGCGGCGCTGCGCGCGCACCTGGCCGAGCACCTCTCGCCCTACAAGCGACCCGCGCGCATCGAGGTGATCGACGCGATGCCGACCACGGCCAACGGCAAGCTGCTCAAGCGGGAACTGCAATCGAGGGCCCGGCTGCCCTGAGATCCTGAGGAAGGTCGCCGATGACGCTGCGGCGGCCCTTCTGCGTGTCCATGTACTCGCGCATGCGGGCGATGCGGCCCTCGCGCAGCGCGAGGATGAAGCAGTAGTCGTTGTCGTAGTGCCGGCCGTTGGCGAGCGTGGCCTGCAGGCGCATCTCCAGCACCACGGTGTCGCCTTCGCAGAGCAGGTGGGTGAAGTCCACCGAGACATCGGCCACGAACAGCTTCGGAAACTCCTCGACCAGGAAGCGAACGATCGTGTCCGGCCCGATCATGTGGTCGGTGAAACCCAGGGCCACGCCGGTGGCGTTGTCCTTGGGCGCCAGCCATTCGGCGTCGTCGGTGAAGGCGGCGCGCACGCGCTGCGGGTCGCGGCTGGCGAAGGCCTTCCAGGCGTCGACGACGGCGCGCTTGTTCTGCTCGGGGGTCATGGGATGTGCGGGGATGAAGTGAAGGAGCGGCGACGATAGGTGTGCCGCGTGGCGCCGGCCCGCTGCTTCCGGACATCTGCAACGCGCTCTCGGACTTATCCTGCAAGGAGCCGCGCTGCTGTCCGCCAGCCGATGCGCCGTGCAGGCCGCATCGTGGGGCCTTCAAAAAGGAATCCACGCCATGGCCGATGACCTGAGCAAGCGCGGACCGCAGGATGCGGCCCGCATCAATGTCAACGAACTCCACGAGGTTCGCTACTGGACCCAGACGCTGGGCGTGACCGAGGCGCAGCTGCGCTCGGCCGTCGCGGCCGCCGGGGTCGAGGTGAAGGACGTGCGCACCTACCTCGGCAAACCCTGAGCGCGCGCTGCAGGTGCGGCCCGGCGGGCAGGGCGCGCGTAGGCAGGCTCCTACAGCCGCGGCGCGGAGCGGGGCCGATACTCGTGGCCTTGTTCCCGCCTTCAGGAATCCTGCCTTGACCGTGCTCCCTGCCGCCTCTCGTCCCACGGGCCGCGCGCCCTTGCGGGCCGCTGCGCCGCGATGAAGTCGTCTCCCAGCGCCCGCAGCTGGATTGCGGCCGGCGTGCGCCACGAGCTGCTCACGCGCGCCCTGCCGGCGCTGCGGCACGACATGACGGCGCCCGTCTCGGTGATCCGCATGGCGGTGCTGATGCTCAAGCGCCAGGTGGCGGCCGACCCCGTCGACCCCGCGGCCTGCGAGGAGCGGGTGAACCTCATCGACAGCCAGGTGTCCGAGCTGGTGGCCGCGATCCGCTCGCTGCGCGACTGGGAGCTGGCCACCACCGACGACGGCATCACGCGCAGTGCGCTGGTGGCGCAGTGCATGACGCTGATGCGCTCGGCTTTCGACCTGCACGGCGTGGCGCTCGAGGTCGACGACGCGCTCGCCACCCCGCAGGACGACGAGCCGCGCTGGCCCAATGCCGCCGCGCTGCGCTACCTGTTCCTGGGCGCGCTGGGCTACCTGCACGACGGCGCGGACGAGGCCGGCACCATCCGCATCGAGCCCGACGGCACCGACGCGCTGCGCCTGCACGCCCGGGTGCGCGAGGCTGGCGGCGCGAACGCGGTGCTCGACGCCCACCGCGCGCCGCGCGCGCTGGCCATCGACACCGTGGCGCTGCAGAACCTGGCCGAAGACCTCGGCTACGCCGTGCTGCTCGACGCCGACACCGTGCGCTTCGCCCTCGCCGCAGGCTGAGTCGTCCGCAGGAAGGCGAGCAATCGCCGCTCCGCCGCCACCAGGCCGCGCGCCGGGCCGGCCGTCGCGGCACGGGCCGCGATCTTCTCCAGCAAAGTGCCCGTCGCCGCCGTGTCGTCCTTGCACGCCAGCGCCTCGCCCAGCGCCAGCACGGCCGGGTGCACGTAGGCTTTCTTGCAGACCGCCGGCGTGTTGCCGAGCTGCCGCGCCACGGCCGCGAGGATGTCCCTGGCGCCGGGGCGGCGCTCGCCCTCCCAGGCACAAGCCAGCCGCGTGAGTTCCAGCGCCTGCACCGTGCCGTGCCAGGTGCGGAAGTCCTTGGCGGTGAAGCGCTCGCCTTCGCCCTTGCCTGTGTCGGTGGCGTCGGCGATGTAGTCGTTCACGTCGTTGGACGACACGCCGCGCACCTCGCCCGCTTCGTCCGTGTACTGGAACAGCGCCTGCCCCGGCAGCTGCTGGCACTGGCGCACCACGCGGGCCACGCGCGGGTCGTCGATGCGGGCCTCGTGCGCCACGCCGCTCTTGCCGCGAAAGCGCAGCCGCAGCGCCGAGCCCTGCACCGCCGCGTGGCGGTTGCGCAGCGTGGTGAGGCCGAACGAGCCGTTGCTGCTCGCGTAGGCCTCGTTGCCCACGCGCAGCAGCGTGGTGTCGAGCAGGCGCACCAGCGTGGCGATCACCTGCGCGCGCCCAGGTGTCTTGGTGCCGGCGCGCAGGTCGCGCGCCACGCGGGCGCGCAAACGGGGCAGGGCGCGCCCGAAGGCCGCGAGGCGCTCGAACTTGGTGCCGTCCTGCAGCGCACGCCAGTCGGGGTGGTAGCGGTACTGCGTGCGCCCGCGCGCGTCCAGGCCCGTGGCCTGCAGGTGGCCCTGCGGCAGCGGGCAGATCCACACCTCGGTGTAGGCCGGCGGAATGGCCAGGCTGCGGATGCGCGCGAGCGCGTCGGCGTCGCGCAGCCAGCGGCCGTGCGCGTCGCGGTAGCGAAAGCCGTCGCCCCACTTCAGCCGGCGGATGCCCGGCATGCCGGGGTTCACGTAGACCAGTCCGCCGGCCAGTGCTGAGGTGGCAGCCGGCGCGGGCCGGCATGGGGTTTGCATCGAAGGCATGTCATCGCGCTTGTGCCAGCATCGACAATCGTGCGGTGTAGGACGCCGCACGCTGTTGCCGAGGCGCGCTTTCCTTTCCTTCCTTCTCTTCGGATTCCACCCATGTCCCTCCTGAACTCCCGTCGCTTCTCCCTGGGCAGCCGCGGCCTGGCGCTGTGCGGCGCCGTGCTGCTCGCTACGGCCTGTGCCTCCACCTCGCCCACGGCCGACACGCGCGTTGCTGCTGCCGCCGCCCCCGCCGGCGCCCCCGTCAAGGTGAAGGTGTTCGTGGCCGCCATGTTCGAGATCGGCCAGAACACCGGCGACCGCGCCGGCGAGTTCCAGCACTGGTACGAGCGCTACTGGAAGAGCGCGACGCCCGTGGCCGTGCCCGGCGCGCTGCAGCCCGTGTACTGCAACGCCGACGGCGTGTGCGGCGCGGTGCTGGGCATGGGCAAGGTCAACTCGTCGTCGTCGATGCAGGCCATCCTGCTGAACCCGAAGTTCGACTTCTCGCAGGCCTACTACGTGATCTCCGGCGTGGCCGGCACGCCGCCCCAGCGCGGCACCATCGGCGAGGTGAGCTGGGCCACCTGGCTGGTCGACTACGACCTCGGCCACCGCTGGGCCCCCGAAGAGAACAAGCCCGGCGAACCCACCTTCATGCCGCGCAAGGGCTACGAGGAGTACCGCCGCTTCAAGCTCAACCCCGACCTCGTCGGCTGGGCCATGAAGCTGTCGGCCGACACGCCGCTCAAGGACGCGGAATCGGCGCGCAAGTACCGCCTGCGCTACCCCGATGCCGCCGCGCGCCGCGCCCCCTTCGTGGGCACTGGCACGCACATGACGGGCGACACCTTCTTCCACGGCCCCGGCATGTCGAAGCAGGCGCAGTACATCGCCAAGCTGTATGGCGCCGACGACTACGTCATCACCGAAATGGAAGCCGCCGCCATCACCCTCGTGATCAAGCGCACCCACGGCACCGACCGCGTGATGAGCCTGCGCGGGGCGGTCAACTTCGACCAGGGCCACCCGAAGGAAAGCACGCTGCAGCACCTGGACCCGGCACCGGGCGAGACGGCGGGCGGCTTTGCCGAGACGGTGGAGAACATCGCGCTGGTGGGCACGCGCGTGGTCGACCACATCGTGAAGAACTGGCCTGCGTGGTCGGCGGGCGTGCCCAAGCCCTGAAGATCGTCAGGGCTGCAGCACCGGCTGCAGATGCCACGTCACGTTGAAGTCGAAGGGCGTCCAGCGGCTCACCGTGACGCCGGCATGGCGCAGGCCGCGGCCGGTCCAGGTGTTGCACGTCTCGAACAGGTGGTAGCTGCCCTGGGCTTCGTAGAACGCATCGTCGTTCGCGTAGTGCGCGCCCGCGATCGGCGTCGCACGGCCTGAAGGCAGCGTGGCGCGCACGTAGGCCACGAGCTGCGCGTACTGCGCCTGCGAGAGCGGCAGCTTGTAGGCCCCGCGCCGCAGCTGTGCGCGCTGCAAGTAGGTCACGTGCAGCAGTGAGCGGTTGCCGCCCGACAGCGCCCCGAAGGCGCGTGCGGCCGTCAGGTCGCCCCAGGTCGGCGTGTGCAGGTAGAACTCGCGGTCGCCCCAGCCGATGGCGACGAACTCGGCATCGGGCGGCGGCGCCTTGAAGTCGGACAAGGGAAAGAGCTGCAGCCAGTCGATCGTGGCCGAGCGGACCGGAAACACCAGGTCGGTGTGCACGCCGTTGCTCAGCACCCAGGCCTCGACGGTCGCAGGCTCGGCCGGTGGTTTCGCGTTCGCCGGCAAGAAGACCAGCGCGCAGGCCACCGCCACGTACAGCGTGATGGCGAGCAGCAGCCCCAGCAGGGTGAAGGCGATGCGCAGCAGCCAGCGTCGGATCATCGTCGGGGCGATCAGAAGAGCGAGGCAGTGGTCGCCACCGGCGCCGCGCTGCGGGCGTTGCCCGCGGGTGCCAGCGCCTCGGGGCTGCCGGCCTTGGTCAGCGCGCCCACGCGCACGCCCAAGAGGCGCAGCGGGCGCTCCAGCGGCACGCGCTTGAGGCACTGCCCGCCGACCTGGCGGATGGTCTTGCCGTCGTCGGTGAAGCGGTCGATGGTCTGGTCGCGCGTGGCGATCCTGAAGTCGTCGTAGCGCAGCTTGATGCCGATGGTCTTGCCCACGTAGCCCTTGCGCTGCAGGTCTTCGGCCAGCTTCTCGCACAGGTGCGTGAAGATCGCGCCCAGCTCGGCGCGGTCGCGCACGGCGTGCAGGTCGCGCTCGAAGGTGGTCTCGCGGCTCATCGACACGGGCTCGCTCTCGGTCACCACGGGGCGGTTGTCGCGGCCCCAGGCCACCTCGTGCATCCACGCGCCGGTGGCTTTGCCGAAGGTGTCGATGAGCCAGCCGCGCTCGCGTGCCGCCAGCTGGCCCACGGTCTCGATGCCGAAGCGCTTGAGCTTCTCGTCGGCCTTCGGGCCGATGCCGTTCACCTTGCGGCAGGGCAGGGGCCAGATGCGGCTTTCGAGGTCGTGCGCGTAGACCACCGAGATGCCGTTGGGCTTCTCGAACTCGCTGGCCATCTTGGCGATGAGCTTGTTGGGCGCCACGCCGATCGAGCACGTCAGGCCCGTGGCGTCGAAGATCGATTTCTGGATCAGCCGCGCCAGCGAGCGCCCGCCGTCGCGCTGGCCGCCGGGCACGTCGGTGAAGTCGATGTACACCTCGTCCACGCCGCGGTCTTCCATGAGCGGTGCAATGTCCAGGATCACCTGCTTGAAGGTGCGCGAGAAGCGCCGGTACTCGTCGAAATCGACCGGCAGGATCAGCGCCTGCGGGCACAGCTTGGCGGCCTTCATGAGCCCCATGGCCGAGCCGATGCCGAACTGCCGCGCGGGGTAGGTGGCGGTGGTGATCACGCCGCGCCCCGTGTAGTCCTTCAGGCGCGGAAAGGCCTCGATCGGAATGTCGGCCAGCGTGGCGCCTTCGGGCAGTTCGCGGATCGCCTCGTCGACGCGGCGCCGTCCCCCGCCGATGACCACCGGCAGCCCCTTGAGCTGCGGGTAGCGCAGCAGCTCGACGGACGCGTAGAACGCGTCCATGTCGAGGTGGGCAATGCGGCGGATCGGAGGGGCCGGGGGCGGCGCGGGCTGGAAACTCACGGTGACAATTGTCTCGCTCTCCAGGCATGTTCGCCCGCCCCCGTGTCGCGTGCAAGAATGCGGCGGAATTTCAATCCCCACGCAGGTGGCGAACGGAAAGGAATGCACGATGGGTGACGACGAGGTGGAAGGCGGCCTGTCGGTCGCGCTGACGCCGGTGCAGATGGCGGCGGTGCTCGGCGGCGAAGACGTGCCCGAGTCGGCCAGCCTCAGCAACCGGCTCTGGGGCACGGCGGCGCTGATCGGCGGCGTGATCGAACTGGTCGGCGCCGGCGTGCTGTGCGTCGCGCCCGAGCCCACCATGGCCAGCAAGGTCGGCTGCGTGGTGTTGGGCGCGCACGGCAGCGACGTCACCGCCACGGCCGCGCGCCAGATCTGGACTGGCCAGACGCAGCGCACCGCCACCGCGCTCACCGCCGACGCCACCGCGCAGGCGCTGGGCGCCTCGCCCGAAACCGGCGCGCAGGTGGGGCTCGCTGTCGACGTGGCGGTGCCGCTCTTCGTGGCCGGCGGGCTGGCCGCATCGCGCGTCATCGCGGTGCGCGCGAGCCGCTTCAAGCTCGAGCCCGTGCGGCTCATCGAGCACGAGGGCATCGCCGGTTCCAAGGCCGGCGGCCACACCATCCGCGAGCACGTGGGCAAGTCGGCGCAGGAGCTGCTCGACCGCTTCGCGAAGAAGCCCAGCCTGCAGCGCTCGTCGTCGTTCTTCGACCTGGCCACCGCCGAGTCGGCCATCAGCCAGACGGTGCGCGCCAATGCCCGGGCCATTCGCGCGTGGTCGCGCTCCGCGGCGGTGGGCTCCAAGCCCGTGGCCTTCGAGCACGACATCGGCACCGTGGTCGGCATCGGCGTGCAACGTGGCAGCACCGCCGTGAGCCAGCTCACCAAGGTGCGCGTGACGCTGAACATGCGCACGTACAACGGCAAGCCGTTCTACATCCTCACCGCCCATCCGTTCTGATTTTTCCTCACGACCCCACGATGCGATTCGAACTGATCGACCACCTCACCAAGGTCTACTTCGGCCAGGACGCCGACATCCTCTTCGGCGAAACCGGCGCCGAGATCATGGCCTCGTACCGCGAGTCGAGCACCGAGGCCGAGTTGGCCGCGCTGCGCGCCGAGATCGCCGACTACCTCGGTTCGCACGAGGACCTCGAAGCGGCGTTTGCGCGCGACTTCTCGCGCGACTACATCCCTGAAGATTTCGGCACGCCGGCGAAACAGTTTCTCGACAGCGTGCTGGCCGCGGTGCAGTAGCGGGTCGTCAGCGCGATTCGACCGTCACCAGCAGCGGCGAGTCGAACATCGCCACGGGCGAGATCACCGGTTCGTCCATCGGCACGGCGTCGCCGTAGCGCTCGCGCATCTTGGCGCGCACGGCCGGGTCGGCGAGGTTGAAGCTGCGGATCTTCTGCAGCTCGCCGATGCGCACGCCCAGCGCGCGGTCGTAGAGCTTCCACACCAGTTCCGAGCAGTAGATGCGCGAATCCGACCATTCGAAGGTCAGGTCGTACGGGCGGCCCGCGAAGTCCGAGGTGCGCGCATGCAGGCGCGCCACGGCGCCGGGCGTGAGCCGCGTGTCGGCATCGCGCAGCCGCTTCACCACGTAGCGCCCGCCGTTGCCGCGCGCGGTCCATTGCGCCAGCGGCGTGTAACGCACCGTCGAGACGGCCTCGAACACGTAGGGTTTGCCCTCCCGCAGCAGCACGATGCCCATGTGGCTGTAGCGCGAGCCGGTGGCGCGCTGCACGGCCAGGCTTTGCGCCGAGCGCGAGGTGTGGAAGATGATGTCGCCGTCCTTCAGTGCGGTGGCCGCATGGCCCGCGCCGGCTGTCAGGAGGGTGAAAAGGGCAGACAACGACGCGGAAAGGGCTTTCGACATGCAGGGCATTTTGCGGGATGCCGCTTGCGCCCCGCGGCATGCCGGTGCCATGATCCGCGCCATATGCAAACCGTCGCCTCCATCCTCTGGCGCAGGCTCGATGCACCGGGCCACGATGCCTGTCGCCTCGAACGCAACGCCTCGGCCTGGCAGCTCGACGGCGCGGCGGTGTTCCGCACCGAGGGCGGGCGCATCGCCCAGCTGCACTACCGCGTGCGCTGCGACCTGCTCTGGCACACGCAGTGGGGCACGGTGCGCGGCTGGCTCGGTGAGTCGGCCATCGACCTGTCGATCACGCGCGACGCGCGCGGCCACTGGAAGCTCAACGACGAAGCCGTGTCCGACATGTCGCACTGCGTCGACCTCGACCTGGGCTTCACCCCCGCCACCAACCTGCTGCAACTGCGCCGCCTGAACCTCGCGCCCGGCGAAAGCGCCGACGCACCGGCGGCCTGGGTCGACATCGAAGACGGCGGGCTCAGCGAGCTGATGCAGCGCTATGAACGGCGAAGCGACAGCACGTACGCGTACCAGGCTAAGCGCTTCGACTATGCGGAGGTGCTGGGCGTTACGGCGGACGGGTTCGTGAGCGACTATCCGCGGCTGTGGGCCGCGCAAGGCTGACCGTCAGTCGAACTGCGCCCGCGCCCCCGCCACCAGCGCGCGGTTGCGCCGCCGGTCTGCCGCAATCTCCTGCGCGAAGTCCTCGATGCTCCCGCCGGCCGGCAGGTTGTAGGCCTCGCGCAGGCGCGCGCGCAGCGGGTCGCCTTGCAGCAGGCGGTTGATCTCGGCGTTGAGGCGCTGCACCACCGCCGCCGGTGTGCGCGCCGGCGCGAAGATGCCGAACAGCGAATCGCGGTTCGCCTTCTCGTAGCCCAGCTCCGCGAGCGTGGGCACCGCGGGCAGTGCCTCGATGCGCGCGGGCGCGCCGACCGCCAGCGCCTGCAGCCGGCCGCTCTCGATGTACTGCAGCTGCTGCGCCGCGACGTTGGTCGACAGCACCTCGAACTGCCCGCCGAGCGCGTCGTTGAGCTGCGGACCGCCGCCCTGGTAGGGGATGTGCGTGATGTCGGTGCGGCTTTGTAGGCGCACCTGTGCCAGCACCATGTGGCCGATGGTGGCCACGCCCGAGGTGGCCCAGCGCACCGCGCCGGGCTGACGGCGCGCCAGCGCGATCAGCTCTGCAAAGCCGCGGCCCGCGAAGGCTGGCGTGCCGACGACCAGCACCGGCGTGCGCATGACGCTGGCCACGGGCACGAAGGCGCGCAGCGGGTCGTAGGGCGCACGCGCGAGCAGCGGGTGCAGGGTGAGCGGGCTGATGGCCGAAAAGGCCAGCGTGTGGCCGTCGGGCGTGGCGCGTGCGAGCGCGTCCATGCCCAGGCTGCCGCCCGCGCCGGCGCGGTGCTCGATGAGTACCGGCACGCCCAGCGACTGCGCCAGCGGTTCGGCCAGCGCGCGCGCCATGCCGTCGCTCACGCCGCCCGGTGGGTAGACCACGATCAGGCGCACGGGGCGGCTAGGCCAGGGTGACGAGGCCGCGTGCGACAGGTGCGGCAACGCGCACGCAGCCGCGAAGCCGATGCGTTGCAGGAAATGGCGGCGCAGCAGCGGCAGGGTCATGCGGTAGCGTTCCCCTCGGCCAGCCCGCGCAGCAGCGCCGCGAAGTGCCGCGCCGGCAGGTTGTCTTCGTCCGCGCGCGACACCAGCGTGAGCGGCGCATCGAGCTGGCCGCCGTCGGCCAGCCGCGTGTAGGCGATGGCGTGCGCGTGCACGCCGGTCATCGAGGTCGGCACCACCGACAGGCCGACGCCCGCGGCCACGAGGTTCAGGTTGGTCATCATGCGATCGACTTCGGCCACCACGCGCGGGCGCAGGCCCTGCGCGTGGCACAGCGCGAGCAGCTCGGCATAGAGGCCGGGCGCGCCCGGGCGGCGCACGAGGATGATGCCCTCTTCGCAGAGTTTCGACAGCGGCAGCGGCTTCGCGGGCTTCTTGCCATTTGCGGCAGGCGCAAAGCGGTGATCGCTCGGCATGGCGACCCACACGGGCTCGCGCAGCAGCGTCTCGAATACCAGGCCCTCGGGCCGCGCCACCGGCACGCGCAGCAGGCCGCAGTGCAGCCGGCCCGCGGCCAGCGCCTCGGTGAGCTCGGCGGCGTTGTCCTCGCGCAGCTGCAGTTCCACGCCGGGGTGCGCGCGGCGAAAGGCGCGCAGTGCCTCGGGCATGAAGCGGTGCGCCGCGGCCGAGCTGGTGAAGCCGACCGCGAGCGTGCCGGTCTGGCCCTGGGCCACGCGCGCCATGCGCTGCTTCATGGCCTCCATGTCCTGCAGCATGCGCAGCGCCTCGGCCTGGAACAGCCGGCCGGCGTCGGTGAGCGCCACGCCGCGCGGATGGCGCTTGAACAGCAGCACGCCCAGCTCGCGCTCCAGCGCCTTGATCTGCAGGCTCAGCGGCGGCTGCTGGATGCCCAGCTGCTCGGCGGCGCGCGTCATGTGGCCGGTGCCGGCCACGGCCACGAAGTACCTCAGGGCGCGTATATCCATATGTTTTTTGTATTGAATAGGCCTTGTTATTTTATTTGACCCTAAGTCACACGGAATCTATCGTCCGGCCGCCTATTCAAAAAGCAGTCCACCGAGGCTGCATGCCGGAGACAAATCCATGCGCACACCGCGCCCTGCCTCGAAGTTTCGTGTCGTCGTTGCGCTGATCGGCGCGTCGTTGGTCCTGGCCGCCTGTGGTGGCGGCAGCGGGGGAGGAGGAAGCCCCGGCTTCTTCCTGCCGACCCCGCCGCCCGCCAGCGGCAACAACCCGCCTACCGAGGAG